>CANCRC010000126.1 GCA_947380435.1 Chitinophagaceae bacterium | reverse complement strand
AATGACTAAATCAACATAGTTGTCGTCATTCAAATAAATAGGTGAAACTTTAGTAGGTGCACCAATAAAATTTGTTTTATTATTTATTAAATTCTTTTCTTCAAAAATTTTTGTAGATGGGTTCCAAATTAAAAAACTTAATCTAGATTTTTGTCCACCAAATGCACTACCAGCATTAAAGACATCAATGTATCCATCATTATTAAAATCGCCATTACAAATTGCTTGAGTCCAAGCACAATAGGCATCACCTTGCGGGGGAGCATAAACTTCAAAATTTTTCTGAAATACACCAATCATTAAATCACTTAATACAGGTGTATTTTCCCAATAGTCAGTTCCAAGTTGTTTAGCATTAGCAGCAACTTTATATCCCATAAACCTTCCTAAGGGACTATTTATAACACTAATGGATTTATTTAATGTGTTTGTGCTAGTAGGTTTTGATGTAATTGTAATACTAATAGAATAATTGCCTGCAATTTTGAACCCAGGAATATTCAGACTTAAACTTGAAGCAGTTAAACTAGTATCTAACTTAAAGATTTGTTTAGAACTGTCTGTCCATGTTGCAAGTATTGAGTAAATAATACCTGTAGCAGGCAACTTAGAACTAACCGTTACAACTAGCGGTAATGTATCGGAAACATTATAAGTTCCAGTATCAAGGTTAGTTGTGAATTTTATTGCTTCTTCCGGAACGACTACCACAGGTGGTGTCGCTGGAACTTCTGTTTTACTACAAGCAAATACAAATAGAACACCCAAAGCAAAGATTACTTTTTTCATAGATTATAAATTATGGTAAATTATAGCTTTACCATCTTAAATTGATATGAAATTTTAAGGTCATTTGATTTCACTTTAATTATGTATGTGCCTGCTGCTAAATTACCCAAGTATATTGGAATACCAGGTGTTAGATTTTGCTTTGAATCAACTTTAACCCCTGTAGCAATATCAAATACTTCCATATTTAAACGCTGATAACCTTTAACTACAAAATCAAAATTTAATTGATTATTAAAAGGATTAGGTGCTAATTTAATAAACTCATCGTCATTAAGATTTATAACATCTGTAACTAAATAATAGTATGGCGTACTCGAACAACCGCTCTGGACAATTTTTGCCTTATAAGATCCAACTAGTATAGGTTTGAATTTGAAAGTTGTGTCGGGTAAGACCATCCCATCTTTATACCATGTATTCCCTGAAGGGACACTTGATATTAAATAGCTAGATGTATCTCTGGATATAATAGGTGTCGGATAAATATTTACAATCAGCTTTGCTCTAATACTCTCACAGCCAGTTGTTATATTTTTTTGACTCATATAATAATTAATTGTTCCAGCTGTAGAGGTATTAGGTATTATTGCAAAATTTGAACCGGCTCCGCCTGATGCATTAGTTCCATACCAAATTATTGAACTTCCCTGTACTGACTTTACACTTAAGCTATCAGCCTTAGCCCCACTGCAATAGAATGTATCTCTAATTATAGGTATTGCAGGGGCAGCTATTATTTTTACAGTAATTTTTGATCTTGGGCTTTCGCAACTTGTTATTGCATTTGCTTGACTCACATAATAGGATTTTGTTGTAGTATCCGCAGTTCCAGCAACTTGGGTAGTAGCACTAACTCCCCCTATTAAATTATTTCCATACCAGTTTAAAGTATTCCCACTGGATACAGTTGCATTGAGATTTGATAATAATGCATTTTGACAAAAAACGGTATCAGCTACAACAGGAGCTAAGGGTTGGTTGTCTTTAAAAACTATATTAATTGTATCAGATGAAATTGCACAGCCAAGGCTATCTACTCTCGTTACGTATACAACGGAATTGTCTTTGATAGTTTTAAGATTGTTATACGTAGCATTTGAAATATTATTAATATTCCATTTTAATGTGTCTCCTATTTTTAGATTTGTTATAGACAAGTTTACAGAATCCCCATAACAAAATTTCAGTTTTGTGGAATTAAAGGCTGGTTTTACCAAGTTGTTACAAAATGTGACAGTATACTCCTCTATATTTACACTATTCATACTGTTTCCCATAAATCCAAAGAATTTTAACTTATTGTTTAGATAAAAACCCTTGATAAAACCTGGGTAGCTTCCATATACAGGTAAATTATTTTGAATGGTATTAAAATATCCACCATAATTTTTCCAAATTTGATTCTGTAAATAAATACCGCTTCCTGCCCATCCTCCATTCGTCGGATTAGGATTATTCGGGCCTGGATTTATTCTGAATTTATTTCCAAAGTGAAAAGGGTTTACAAGTATATCAAGCCATCCATCCTTATCAACATCTGCAATTTCAAACTCTCTAAATGTATTTGAAGAATCAGGATAGCCTGTTGCAACCACATCTGGATAATTTAATACCTGACCGGGAGTAAAATCACCATTTCCTTGACCTGTCCAAATCTGAAGCATTGTGCCTGGGTATCCTTCACTTGCAATAGCCATATCCTTGATTCCATCATTATTAAAATCTGCAATTTTTATGGAGGTAGATCCCTGAAGTCCTGCTGCAAAAACACCTGAATTTTTAGGTTTTTTCTTAAGCATATATTTATTTGCTGTTGAATCAAATCCATAAATATTAAATCCAAATGGTGTGCCTCCTGTACCATATTGACCTTCAATTATTTCTGGTTTGCTATCACCCATTATATCGGCAATTAAAACAGATCCGCCTCCACCAAAACCTTTTATATCACCAATTAAGTCTGGACCTTCGCTAAAAGTAGAATCAGCATTTTGAATATATGGATGCAAACCATTATTTCCTTTCCAAGTATTATATGATCCCATATGCAATCCAATTAGATCATACATGCCATCATTATTAATATCCCCCATTGCAACGGAATGATAGAAACTTTTATATTGAGATACTTTTTTCCATTTCAAAGTATCATTAAGTGTTTTAATGGTATATATATCTCCATAAGGCCAAGGATTACCACTTTCAAGTCCATGGTCTGCCATTGCAATTGTACTTGAATCTATAAATACATAATTTCTAGCATTGCCCATTTCGACATTTGTATAAAAACGATCATAAACCCAGGTCCCATTTTTATTAATAAAATGAACTGGAGGTAAAGCCTTTTCACCATAAGCGGGAGTACCAATAATATGTTCGGTTCCATTTAAAGTGTATAGTATTGAACCAGAAACAGCTTCGTTTAATGCTGGAAGTGCTCCACCAAGCCCTTTGTTTATTAAATCATTATCAGCATTTATTTTAAAGGACTTATACCTTACCCCAATTTGCCCAGCCTTTATAATTTTAAAACTTTGATTATAATCACAACCAACTGAATCAGTTCTAATAACTTTATAATCGCCTTCTGTATTTATACTAATTTTAAATGAACTTCCAATAAGTATATTGTCTTTATACCATTTTGTATTGTCTAAATTACCAGCAGTATCTACATTAATAGTTGTTTTATTATCATTAAATGGTATAGATAAATAACCTTTAATACTAACTGTATTTAATTTAAAATTTGGATCTGGTATAGATCTATATTTTTGTGAAACAAAAGGAAAGCCATCATCATTTCTTTTAAATTCAAAATAATCCCCCATATTCTTAAAATATATATTGCCATAATATACAAAAGCAATATCAACTAATCCGTCACTGTCTACATCTATCATTTTAAGATCACCGGGGTTTGGATTCCCACTACCCGGTGGATAAAATGGCCCAGCTGAGTTAAGTGGTAATTTTAAATATTCTGAATTGTTCTTAAACCATGTGCCAGTAATATCATGAAAATTTCCATTGCCATCATTTTGAAATATTTCAATAACCGTTTCGTTTTTTAAAGCAGCAATATTTCCATCACTTGTAAAACCAGCTGGTGCTGCATTTGAATGTACTTTATTTAAAACTACATCCATCAAGCCATCTTTATTTAAATCAGCAAATGCAATACTTTGGGTAAGTTGAAATCTAGTTGGGCTAATGTTCCATTTTAGTTGAAAATTTGCATCGTACAATGATTTATCTACATCCCAAAATTCATTATTTACATTCATGAATAAACGAGGAGATTTACCTGGTATACCATTTCCGAGATCAAGATTATAGTCCCTTTCTCCAATAAATACATCTGGAATGCCATTATTGTCAATGTCAGTAATATAGCTTGTGCCTTGATCATCTTGTCTTCCTAACTTATCTAAAATAACTTCTTTAGAGGTGTAATCTTTGTAGAGATATCTAATCATATGGTAACTAGAATAGATATTATCATTTATAGTAACAGAGCTTTTCCATATATCCGGATAACCATCTCCGTTAAAATCACCACTTGAAGTCATTTGTGCATGCATACTTGTTGGGAATGTATGCATTTCATATTTTAACCACCCTTTTGAAACTAGTAAAATATCGTATGCTGGAATATTATTAGATGATATTTCTGATTCATATGACCCTACTTCAAACAATAAGTCTGGAATACCATCTTTATTAAAATCGACCACATTTAATGAAGCCCCTGTATGCATTGATTGCCCACTTGGCCAACTTTGAACAATTTTATTATATAAAACCCTTAGGCTATCCCCTATAACTAAATCATTTACATCAATTGTTTTTTTATAACAGTTCCCTTCATATTTATAAATGACCAAACCAAATCCATCATTATTCATTTGAAAATATAATTTATCAGACTGGCCATCATTATCCATATCCCACCATAAAGTTGTAGCTGGTCCGTTTTGCTTTGTCCAATCAGCTATATTTTTCTTATTCTTAAAGCCATTTGCAGAAATACTTCTTGTTGAATTTAAATTATCAAATGTTACAGATATTGGGCTACTTATTGAAGCTGGGTTGCCTAAAAAATCTCTATACCTCACTGTACAGGTGTATGTTCCATCTAATGGTAATTCTGTAGTAAATGTATAGGTATTACTTCCAGCTTTATTGGTTAAAGTAAAACTATACCCTGGCGTTAATGTTAAAATGGCAGTACCGGTATAGGGAGTGCTTGGAATGTTGTAAGTTATGCTTGGTAAATTACTTTTAGTAAAAACAGTTCCATTTCCTGGACTTGAAATGGTAGGAACTGGAGTTGATGTCTGAACTAGTATATTAGTATTGGTTACAGTTGATGCTGAATGACCATAAGCATCTTGATAGGACAATGTAATGTTATATGTATCGTCCGGAATAGATGAATGTGAAGCGCTTACAATATTGGCATCAGTTATATTACTAGTAGTTAGGGTAAATGTTTGAGCCAGTGTATTGTCAATAAGAGTTAAGGTATTACTATAAGTACCTGCGGTATTTGCAAATGTAATTTTTGCAGTACCAGATAAATAACTTTCCGCAAGCGTTAATGCAAATGGAATTTTAGAAGCGAAGGAAGAGCTAGGAATTGGCTTAGCTAAAATAGGTGAAAGGGTTCGTTCGTCTATATTAAGTATTATGGTACTTGAAGCCGATGGATTTCCGAATTGGTCTTGATATGAATAAGTTACTGAGTAAGTGCCATCGTCAATACTAGTTGCTCCTATTATTGATGCATACTGACTTGAATTCTCATTGAAATTTGTCGGGTTCAAATTTACGGTACCGCTATTATTATCATTTAGTATTAAAGTTGTTAT
>CANCRC010000125.1 GCA_947380435.1 Chitinophagaceae bacterium | reverse complement strand
TGTAGCGAGACCGGGATTTGAACCCGGGACCTCAGGGTTATGAAGATTTTTTGAGAAAATGAAGGCGTTGATTTGTAATGCCTTACGTTTTTACAAAACGGAAAACGACCGATTTCAGTCGATTTCAGGGGGTGTCTTCCTCACGCAGTAAATTATTTAAATTTCAAGTCAAATAAGTATACTTAATTTAAAAAAATAAGCCCCATTTCTGGGGCTTAAATGCGAAAAAAACCAACGATTGTAATTACCAAATAGTTTGCAAAGGAGTATAAATAAAATTTTTAACTACTAATTTTTCAGAAGTCTTAACATTTATTTTAGAGAATTTTTCATTTGGGAAAAGAACGCTTGTAAGAACAGATAAGCCGTTATCTGCAAATACTTCTATGGAAGCTAGATCAAGATAAATTGATAAGGAAATTTCACTTGATGAAGACAATCTTGGAGCGTAATTAATGCTGGCAAAGTTTTTCTGAAAATCAGTTTTCCCAGCATTTATTCTATCAAGAAAGAACTGATTTTTATCTTTACTATAACCAACTACTACTTTTTCATTTAAAGTATTCACTAATTCAATGGAGAAGTCACTTTTATTGGAAAGCACTAAGTTAAACTTACTAGGTACTTCCATATTTCCAATTTTATCTGTTAAATCAGATGAACCATTAATTGTTAAATTATTAATAACAATTGATTTTTTCTCCATTTTTTTAAGCTCTGGAACTGGTGTACTAGTAATATAATATTCTTCATTTATCTTTTTTAAACCTAATTCTCTTGGTATAGTAAATGCATTTCTGAATTTTTCAGTGGGCACAATATTTGCATATTGCCAATTACTCATCCATCCAATAAATACTTTTCTTTTGTCAGTATTAGACCATGTAACACCCGCATATTCATCAGGTCCATAATCTATCCATTTTGTTTGTTTGTAATCACATTTGAATTCTTTACCATTAAAATCGCCCACAAAATATTGAGTAGCTGATCCGCCATTTGGACCACCAGGGTTTATATTAACAATTAAAACCCAAAATGTTTTTCCTTCGTATTCTAATGGAAATAAATCAGGACATTCCCAGACACCATCATGAGATCCAACTGTTTTACCAAAATCACTTAATTTTTCCCAATTTTTTAAATCAGTAGAAGCATAAAAACTAATTTGATTCTGTGCTGCAATTGATACAACCCACTTTTTAGAGGGTTCATGCCAAATTATCTTTGGATCTCTGAAATCTCTAACGCCAGGGTTTTTTAAAACTGGATTTGACTGATATTTTATCCACGTTTCGCCTTCATCCAAACTATAAGCAATGCTTTGGCTTTCAACATCAATTACGCCCGCTTTTTCTTTTTTCATGTCATGGCTAGTATACATTGCCACAAGAGGTATAATACCATTTTTACCTAGGCCGCTTGAATTATTCTTATCAACCACTGCACTTCCAGAAAATATTAATCCTAGACTATCAGGATAGATGGCGATTGGTTTTCTTTCCCAATGCACTAGGTCATTACTTTCTGCATGACCCCAGCTAATATCACTCCATACGCTTGAAGTTGTACTATGTTGAAAGAACAAATGATATTTTCCTTTATAATAGACCATGCCATTGGGATCATTCACCCAGTTTTTTTCCGGAGTAAAATGAATTTGGGGTCTATACTTTTCATCTATTTTATTCAGTTTAGTTTGTGCGTTTACCGAGCTTATAAACAAAAAGAAAGTAAATGCTAAATAATAAAAAGTAGCTTTTTTCATAGAAAAATGTATTTTTAAAAAGGAGGGCGAAAACCGCCCTCCTTAAAGAGAGAATTTTAAATAGTTAATAACGAATATATAAAAATACAGCTTCTAGTATCCTGGATTTTGTTTGTATAAACCATTTGTAAACGTAATTTCAGATTGAGGTATGGGCAAATATTCATCTCTACCAGCTGTAAATTTTGCAGTAGCTAAAAATGTTCTTCTTCCTTTTTCAACTGAAATATAATTGTTCAAAGTAGATTCTGCAATACCCCATCTTACTAAATCAAAGAAACGCTCACCTTCTGTAGCAAACTCTAATCTTCTTTCCCATTGCAAAGCTACACGTGCATAATCTTGCGTCCAACCTGCATTTGAATACTCTTTAGTATTATAGTTGGATGCAAATGTGCCATCTACTTTCTTTAATCTACCAGTACTTGCTGCTGCTCTTGATCTAATTTGGTTTATAATTGGCAATGCTTTTTCAGGCTGACCTAATTCAATATAGGCTTCAGCTTGCATTAATAAAACGTCATCAAATCTTATAATATCATAATTTTTTGCTGTTCCCATAAATGGCCCTAATTTAAAGTAAGATCCACTTGTTGCTAATTGTTGATTACGCATTGTATGAAAATTACCATAAACTCCTGGATCACGAACCCAGCTATTACTAAATGGTCTAGTGTTATCATACTTATAAGGATGACCATCAATTCCTACAGTATGATCAATACGAACGTCAACAGTAGCAGTTTTTAAATCTGCAATATTGTTGTTAAAAGTTGTAAAGTTTGGTAAACCACTAGCACTTGTCGTAAAAGCATTCACTAGATTTTGACTAGGTGCATGAAAACCACAACATCCATATTGAGGTGCGCCATGAGGATAATTTAATCCATCCTCAAAGCTTAACCTGCCAGATGTTGTTCCATCATTAATAGTAAATTGAATTGCGAACACAGATTCTGGGCCATTTTCTGTTTCTGGTAAAAAATTGTCTGCAATATCTTTACTTAATGAATATTTACCCGAAGAAATAACAGATTGGGTTAAATCAACCACTTGTTGTAATCTAGTTTTGTTGATATTAACTACCTTATGTTTATCATCTTGTTCATATGCTTGAAACAATCTTAGTTTTGCTAAGTAAGCTTGTGCTGCATATTTATTTGCACGTCCTAAATCAGATTGAGATGTTGGTAAATTATCAATTGCGTATTGAAAATCAGTAGCAATTTTATTCCAAGCATCTTCATTTTTTAAATCATTAGATACTTTTAAGATTTGCTCGTCTGAGGTTGTTTCATCAAAAATTGGTATATTTTTATATAACAATTTCATAGTCATATAACTATGGGCTCTTAAAAATTTCAACTCAGCCAATCGTACTTTTTTATTCGGAAATTCAGCATCAGTTAATGAATTAACGGCACGTAAAGCAACATTTACTCTCGAAATTGATTTAAATAAATTTGTCCAAGTTCTAGAAACGAACGCGCCCATTGAAGGAGTTACTAGATTGTAATGCTCCATTGCATCAATTTCGCCAACATCCCCTGTACCTCCACCACCTTTATAGGCGTCGTCAGAACGAACACTTCCATATACCCAATTACTATAAATGGGTCCAATCATATCCCCGTTACCAATTGCTGAATATGCTGAAGTTATAAGTCCCTCAATTGCAGTTGGTGATTTTAAATCTGAAGATGATAATACACCTTTAGGTGTATAATCTAGTACTTTTGAACATGAACTAAATATTAATAGTCCAGAGGTTATAAAAGCAGTTAATATTCTATTTTTCATTTTGATTTGATTTTTTATTCTTTAAAATGATGCATTGATTCCTATTGTAAAAGTCTTTGGAATAGGCACAGGATCTAGATCTATTCTTTCTGGATCAGGACTTAAATAATTTTTACTCTTTACCCAGAATAAATTTTCGGCCATTGCAAAAATGTGTAATCTTGAAAATACTGTCTTTGGAGAAATAGTATACCCAATTTGTACATTTCTTAATTTGAAATAAGAAGTATTTACCATGAAATAGTCTGAAGTTCTTCCTTCATTATTATTATCTTTTAATGTTAATGCAGGCACTCTTGAACTTGAATTCTGTGCAGTCCATGCATTTAAAACGCCTGGCCCAACATTCTCTCTGCTCTTCATTAAATTATTGAATAACGTATATACATCAAATCCAGTTCTTCCGCCAACTCCAGAACCAAATATTGATAAATCAAATTTCTTATAATTCAAATCAATTCTCATGCCATACTCCAAAGAAGGAAGTGTGGTGCCTATCCAAGTTCTATCTAAGTCATTAATAACACCATCTGAATTAATATCAACATATCTAATACGACCTGGTCCAGCACCTATTTGTTTAGGAGCAGCATCAACATCGGATTGTGACTGGAAAAGACCGTTTGTCTTATATCCGAAAATGTCAAATTGAGAATGACCAATGATTGTGCTGACTAAATTTCCAGCATAAGCAGGTCGAACATTTTCTGGCAATTCTGTAATTTGGTCTCTAAAATGAGCGAAATTTAAAGTTACGTTGTAATTAAAATCTCCTCTCTTTTGTGCATTATAGCCAATTATAAATTCCCAGCCTTTATTTGATTTAGAGGCGCCATTTACAGCTTTTGATTGCCCTTCACCTAATGCAGATGCCACAGGAGGGGTGATTAAAATTCCTGAAGTTTTTCTGGTAAAGTAATCGAATGAACCTGAAATCTTATTATTTAAAATTCCAAAGTCAACCCCAGTGTTTATTTCGTCAGTGGTTTCCCACTTCAATCCAGAATTAGAAGCTTGCGTTTGAACAAAACCCGAAGGTAATGTGCCTGTATTGGCACCAGATAAAGAGTATGCAGTACCAATATTCATATACTGCTCCCAGAATCCACCAACTAATTGGGCCATTGTTGTACCATATCTCGTATCGAATAACCCGAAACGCGCTAAATCACCAATTTGCTGATTTCCAACACGTCCTATACCAGCTCTTAATTTCAGCTCAGAGAAAAATGTATTATTTTTCATGAAATTTTCCTTGTCTACTCTCCAGCCTAATGAAGCTGCAGGGAAGAATCCATACTGGTTGTCAGTACCAAATCTAGAAGAGCCATCTCTACGCACAGTTAATGCTAATAAGTATTTATCTGAATAACTGTAATCAACTCTAGCGAATTGAGAAAACAATCTATTTCCAGTAGAACCTCCTGTTACTGTGGTATTTCCAGTACCGGCACTCAAGGTAAAATAGTCTTCCGTTTGAAGAGCATATCCTTCCTTCTTTGTTGATTGAAAATCTAAATTTGTTTTAATTAATTCAGTACCAACTAAGAATTTAAATTTATGCTCATCTCTAAAGCTATAATTATATCTTAAAGTATTTGAGAAAGTAGTACTTAGATAATGATTTTGATCATAAAATAAACTGTTAGTAGTTCTATTCAATGCACCTTCAGAGAAAGTGGGTGTTATTATTTTATTTAAGAAGTTAGAGTTATCAGCACCAAAATTTGATTTAAAAAATAAATTTTTGATTGGTTGAATTTCAAGATAAACATTTCCAAATGTGTTTAATCTATTTGCATTATTCCATTTAGCTAAATCCTGCATATGTAAATGGTTATTTCTATCAGAATAACCAGCTCCTAATTCACCTGCATATGTTTTTCCATCTGCTTGGTAAACAGGAATTGTTGGTGCTAAGGTAACTGCCAAAAACGTTGTTGATGCACCACCTAAATCTCTTGCAGTTAAAGTTTCATCAGAATTAGCCATACGTAAATTAACTCCAAAAATTGCCTTATCATTAAATGAACGTGTAACAGCACTAATACTTCCGCTTAAGCGCTCATATCCTGTATATCTAAGCATACCAGTATTCTTGATATGCCCAAAATTAATCTCTAGTGAAGAATTCTTA
>CANCRC010000124.1 GCA_947380435.1 Chitinophagaceae bacterium | reverse complement strand
AGTAGTACTGTATTCCCTCTTGGAAATTTTACTATTAATAAGCCGGGCTATCATTATTTTAATATTAAAGCTGCGAATAAAACTATAGTAGCTAATACAAAGGCTCCTATTGCTCTTGAATTATATCCAGAAATTACTTCTCTTAGTATTGACGCCATTAGCCCCAATGAAATTAAATACAATAAAAGTATTCATTTGGCAGCGCCTTCCACACATTTAAGGTATCAAGTGCCAGGAGACTCAGTAGTTAAATGGTTTTATACAGAAGTAATGGTGCCTAAAGAAGTAGAAAATTCAATCCACGCTTATTATGAGACCAATGGTTTTCATAGTGGCTATGGAGGTATTCAAATTAACAATGAAAAAGAGAGAAGGTTTATTTTTTCTATTTGGAGCTTATACAAAACCGATAACCCTAAAGAAATACCTTCTCAGTTTGCTGTGAATTTAAAAAGCAAGGGGACTAATGTTTCTTCTGGTGATTTTGGTAATGAAGGTTCAGGAGGGCATAGTCATTTAGTATATCCTTGGAAGGCTAATCAAACTTATAGGTTTTTAACAGGTATAAAATCAATAACTGGAGACAGTGCTACCTATATTGGTTATTATGCTATACCAGAAGATAATTATACATGGCATTTATTATCGGAGTGGACGCAAAATAAAACAGATACTAAAACAGGTTTTAGAAATTTATATGCATTTGTTGAAAATTTTGGAAACAATGGAGAAGATTTTTTTAAAGCCTATTATGGGAATCAATGGATTATTACCCCCTCTGGTAATTGGATAGAATTGAATAAAGCAAGGTTCACCACCACAGCACATCCTCAAAGACATCAAAGATTCGATTATGGTGCAGGAGTAGAGGGCAACTTATTTTATATGTATTCTGGCGGCTTCAAGCATTTAAAAAATATAGATGCCGGAGATATTATTAGTAGGAAATTAAATGGAAAACATCCGGTAATTGATTTTAGTAAATTATAAATAAGAAATTCAATTAATTATCAACTAATTCATAATTAATTTAATTATTAATTTTCTTCTATCTGTATTACTTATTTTTCTTAGCCAATTCAATGGGCTCGAAGGGGCCGAACTTATGTTGTTGTTCTGAAAAGGAATCGGAATAAGGGCCAAACGGGTAGTCAATAGGTTTGGTAGCAAGAAATGGCCAGTCCTTAGATTTATCCTTACTGGGTCTTGGTTGCGCATTAATATAGGCAGCTATATTCCAAGCATCTTGATTGCTTAAACTAGGTGCATGATAATTTATTCCATTAGGCATATTGTTTTTTATAAAGCCAGCTAGTTTTGATAATTGAAATAAACCTGCTGCATCATTATAACTATGCTTACCCCATAAAGGAGGATACAAATACATTTTACCAGTAGAATCCATTACGCCCTCGCCATTTGATAAATGACATCTTTGACAATTTTGCATATAAACAATTTTTCCTTCTTCAGGACTTGCTGCTGTTTTTAAGTAGGGTAAAATTTCTATGCCAGAACCTTTTACTTTTTTTCCTTTAGGTACTTCATCACCTAACCATTGTATATAAGCATATATAGCTTTCATTTCTTTGGAGTTAGTATCTAAAGCTTTTCCATTTAAACTGCGCTCCATACAATCGTTCACTCTTTTATAAATAGTTTCAATACTGCCCGAACGCTCTCTAAATTTTGGATAAGTAGAATACACGGAACCATAATTTAATCCCCAGGGTTTAGCGCCTGCTTCTAAATGACAGTTTTGACAATTCATTCCATTGGTGGATTGCTGCACGATTCCTTTTGGCCCTAAATATTTTGCTGTATGTGCAATTAATTCATATCCATAATGAATTAGTTTTCCTTTTTCAGTTTCAACAGGAATTTGATAAGGGGAGGAGCCCACCCATGCTGAGGTATCCATGCCTTCTATTCTAGTAAGCATAGTAGTTTCTTGTTCTTTAGCACTTTTACGGAAGCTATAATAGGTAGAAACCAAGGTTGCTATAAAGAATAAACTAAAAAAAATACGTCGACGCATAGTAAATTTTTAAAAGCAATATTAATTCACACCTGCTTTTAAATAAGACCAACCTGCTTCTTGTTTCAATATTACTTCAGCAACGCCGGAAGGAACGGTATTCGCAATACTTAGTAATTCGCTTTTATCTATATGATGCTTGCGCATTGAATTCTCACAGGCAGAAAACTGCACATTGGTTTTAGACATTTCAACCACTTCATTGGCTAAATGTGTTTTAGCAGCTACTAATAAGTCTAAAGCTTTTCCATGCACCACCACTTCCACCACCACATTATTCGGCCATAATTTTTGTAAATTTTTTATATTGCCAATGGTGGAAGACCAAGCAGAAGTGTCGGCTGTATTTAATTGTATAACAACTTTGTGTTTTACATCGGTATTTTGTGCCTTAGTGCTAGTAAAAATAAAGGCAGTCAAGAAACTTAGTAGTATAAAGCGCATCATTTTTTTCATAGAGATAATTTCTATGAATTTATGAAAAAAAACAATTCCAACTGACTTAAATATCCTTAATCGCTCTCGTCAAAGTGTAAATGTTGATGATGTGCGCCTGCCCCTATATGCAAGGCAAAGGCTCCAATAGCCGTATTGTTTAAAATATTTATTAAAGCAAATATGCGCATATCGGCCATGGCTGCATTGAAAAAATTGGGCACATGAACTGTAATTACAAAAAAGAATAAGAAGAAGGATAATAAGTAGCTGGTAATTTTTACATAGTAGTTGGTGATAAAGGAGATACCTACTAAAATAAAGCAAGTACCTACTAAATAGGCCCACTTAATACCTCCAGGTAAAAAGCTTGGAACATATACCAGTAAATCATCAGGCTTGGTTAAGTGGTAAACACCAATACAAATAAGCACAATGGCTAATATGTAAATTGAAATACGAGAAAACAAGTGGTATTTGGTTAAATCGATTCTCATAATAGTATGTTTTTATACTATAAGATTACGATTAATCTAAAGTGGAAAAACTGATTTTGGTTAGGTGAGGGGGTGATATTACTTACAAAAGGATTACCTCGCTACACTCGGTGATCCTTGTTCCTCAAGCTTACCCAAAGCCTTTCAAGGAAACGGATTACCTCGCTACGCTCGGTGATCCTTGTTCCTCAAGCTTACCCAAAGCCTCTCAAGGATACCGATACTCGGTATCCTTTGCTTTTGTCATTCTCGTCTGCTTACACAAGCGAGCTTGTGACGCTTCCTTAAATGACAAAAGCCTCTCACTTTCGTGAGAGGCTTTGTGATTCGGATTGGATTATTTGGTTGTATTCCAATGATTTACAAATGATACAAAACCCTCCATATAATCTAAATAAAATAATTTTTTTTGTTTTCATATATCCAAATTCGTTTAAATGAGGTTGGGTTGCTTACGTTTTTGCTACAAGGTGGGGTTATTTCGTTGTTTAAACATTGGTTGTATCTTCCTATATTTAAATTTACATAAGGTTTGTTGTAATAAGATAGAAGAGTACCTATGTATTATTTACGTTGTTTAAAAATATAATTTTAAATATTATCTGAAATACTTTTGATTTATGTGTTTGTTAATAGAAATATAGATTTAAAACATTAAATTTAAAAATATTTAAAAACACCAAAATGAGATTTATATTAGTATGTTTTAATTTATTAATCCCCTTTTTTTTATTTTCTCAGTCAAGTTACGTTGAAATTACTTTTACGCATCCTTCTAGTTTTAATTATAATGCATTAAATAATATTGGATACCCTGATTATAAAACAAACTCGCCAGTATACTACAACACTGTTGTTAACAAGATTGACTCTAATCATACTACAATAAAGATTGATATAAAACAACCCACCGAATTATTTGTATTTGGTAATTTTTTGTTTGTTGAACCAAGTCAAAAATATGATTTTAGAATTGTTAAAAATAGTAGTAGAAAAGATTCAATTGTTGTATCTGGCAGGTTTTACGGTAATAAAATTATGAGTGATATATTACAAAGTTTCAAAATAATTAATTTTGATGATTATAAGAATAATGAAGAACAATTATTTCAAGAATTGCTTGAATTAAAAGAAAGTAAAATAAATACACTTGATAGTATTGATAAGCTTCAAGTAATAAGTAAATATGCCTATAAGTATTATAAAAACGAAATAGATTTTGGATACTTAAATGCCTTGAAAAGTGCATGGAAAACAATTTTTCCAATTAGCGAGAAAGCGGAGAAATATGTTATAAGTCATTACAAGTATAATTTATTTGCGAATGAAGAAAATATGACCTCTAAATTTTATGGTTTTAGTTTAGTAGATTTCATTACTCATATATTAGTCAAAAGACATGGTTACGAATTAACAAGCGAAAATTTATCAAAATCAATTGATACAACTAATAAGTATTTTATTGGAGAGCAAAGAGAATTTGCTCTATCCTATATTTTTGGATTGTATTGTAAAAAACAAAATATTAATCAAAAGGAGATAATTGTAAAATCATATAATGATTTATCTGCAAGTTTAACTATTGATAAATACAAATCAAGTATTTCATACTGGTACAATTATTATTTAAAAGCAAATGCAAATTTGAACGATAAATTATTAAACATAAAATTAAAAAAATCTAATTCCGAATTTATTACACTTGGTGAATTGGTTGGAAAAATTGAAACTCCATATTTTATAGATTTTTGGGCAAGTTGGTGTAGTCCATGTATCGCTCAAATTAAGAACTATAATCATGTTAAAAAGAATTTTGATAGCAGAAATAAAATTATTTTCATTTCATTAGATGAAATGAAAAATGAAAAAAATTATTTGCAATCAACAAAAATGTTATCAATTGATTCTTATATAGTAACTAATTCAAAAGATAAAGAATTATTAGAGGATTATTTTCAAATACCACCAATTCCTCGCACTATTCAAATGAATAATATAAAATTAATTAATTTAAATTACGACCTCCATAGATTGTTAAATAGTTTATGAAGAACAAATAATTGCTTGCAAAATTTATTGTATGCCAAATAAAATGGGGATTAAATTAATTATTTTAATAATTATTGCAACCTAATAAACAAACATGTCCTGCAACATGTATAAATTATTTAATTCTTCTCTCCTCAACGACAAATAAATCCTTGTTGTCTTTACAGATGAGTGATTGAATAATGAAGATAGACGGACTAAACAAGCCTCACTTTGATTATTTCTGTCCCAGCACAACCTCCCAAATGTCTTTCTCATTGTGTGGCTACTTATCCTCTTACCACGAATACCTGCTTTTGCAGCATATAACTTGATTTGTTTATTGATGGTACGGATGTGTAATGGGATAATACAACTGCTCCTTTCAGGACACCCCATTTGTGAATATACCTTTGCAATCGTATCAGTCAGTTCAATATGTAATGGTATTTCTCTAACCTTACCCGTCTTTTTCTCTTTCAATATAAGGTTGGATTTCCCTAATACCATTTCCCATGTGATTTGGGATAAATCAGAGTATCTTAGTGCAACTGATACTCCCAATCTTACAAATAGGTAATATACCCATAACTTGTTTTGGTGTAGATACTTTAATAATTTGTTTAATTCAATTTCTTCTAAATGTTCTGCAGATTTAATTTTGGTAGTCATAGTTCCATTTTTAGCGCTATGCTACGCCTTTTGGCACTACCGGCAATGATATTTTTTACTTTTATTATAACTCAGTCAATTA
>CANCRC010000123.1 GCA_947380435.1 Chitinophagaceae bacterium | reverse complement strand
GGTTGTACATAAGAGTGACAAGTAATAAAACGCTTTTTATTTAATATTTCTACTAAGGCGTCTAGTTCAAGGTCTCTTCTTGTATTCGGATTTTCTTTCATTGCTTTTTGATAATCTACCGCTCTATCAAAGGCGTCGTTCAATACTTCTTCTACACCCATTCTTGTATCAGGGAAACGGTTATTACTTGAGCTAGTGGTACGCTTAACGTTTTCACCTAACGCGAATTTGATAAAACCATCAGCGCCAGCAAACTTTAAATCTTGGTCGTTAGCACCCCAACGAAGCTTAATTAATTGAGTTTGTCCACCCACTGTATTTGCAGAACCATGTAATATATGTGATGAAGTAACACCGCCGCTTAATTGACGGTATATATTAATGTCTTCAGGATTTAAGTTATCAGCAATACGCACTTCACTTGTAACCGATTGCGCACCCTCATTAATAGACATTGCCGCAATATGTGAGTGCTCATCAATAATACCTGCACTTAAATGTTTGCCTGTACCATCAATAACTCTTGCTCCAGCTTCGCTAATATCTTTACCAATTTTAGCAATTTTACCATTCTTTAATAAAACATCTGTATTATTTAACACACCCTCTTTCTCGTTGGTCCAAACGGTTGCGTTTTTAATTAAGATAGTTTCTTGACTAGGTATTTTCTCATTACCAAAACCTGCAAATGGAAAAGTAATTTTTGCAAGTGGTTTTAAAGTATCGGTATTTTTCTTTGTGTCAGCCGTTGTGTTCATTGGACCTACATAAGAAGCGGTCCATGTGTTTTTATTTCCTGTAGGATCGGTTCCAATACCAGACCAGTTAGCGCCTACAATAGCACCACCTAATCTTATTTGTTCTGCGCCCCTTCCTTTTTTATTAGGGAAAGAAATTTTAACCAAAGACTCGTTGATAGTAATTTTTGCTGTCAATGTATCGGTGCCAATTATGGAGGCAGATAAATCTTTTTTAACTTCTAAATTATAGTCTGTATTGGTTCCACCAACATTCAATGTTAATTTATACTTACCAGCATAATTATTCCACTCGCTTTCTGAGACTTCATATTTATTTCCTTGTACCCAGTTCTCAATAATTTTTGCATTAGCTGCAAATACAGGTTCTGTTGTAATAATAAAATTTGCCAATTTGCCTGTTTCTAAAGAACCTACTTGATCATAAACACCCAATAAGCTTGCTGGTGTTTTAGTTAAAGCTTCAAGGGCCTTTGATTCAGACAAACCATTGCGAATAGCTTTTTTAAGATTCGTTAAAAACGTTTTGCTATCTTTTAAATCGCTACTACTAATACTAAAAGAAACATTAGCTTTTTCAAAAGCGCCTAAATTAGTGGGCGCTAATTCCCAATGCTTCATATCTGCTAAAGAAACAAAACGAGCATCGTTGGGATCTTCTACATCCATAGCTTCAGGAAAATCTACGTTTAAAATATAGGCGGCCTTGGTTTTAACAATCTCATCCATTCTTTGATAACCATTGTCACCCCCCTTAATTACATATTGTACTCCGAACTCATCTCCTAATCTGTCTGCACGAACTGCATTCCATTTATCATCTGCAGCAAAAATTTGAGGAATATTTTGAGTATTGTTCCAAGCTTCTAAAGAAAGATTAGCACCTTCTCCAGCTGGTTTTGTTTGATACCATTTTGCATCTAAATAAGTTTGACGCAAAAGCGCAATGCTTCCCATTAAACTAGATGGGTAAGATTGAGTGGAAGAACCCTTTTCAAAAGAATAAACCGCAGCTGCCTTTGTTTTAAGAAGGGATTGGTTATTATTTTCTGTAGCTAGTGTTACCACTGCGCCTGTTCCTCTTGCGATACCGTCTTTGATATGTGTAAATACTGAACCAAAACCATTGGCCCTATAATTTTTTGCCGCGGCCTCGTCAATATTAAATACATCTGAAGCATTTACTTCTGGTTTAATAGCTTGATTCCAGTTATAAGCACCTGGCTTATTAGAGAGGAACTGACCAGGACCTCCGTAGTTAAATCCACCCGATGGTCTTTTTGCTTGACCCGCACCATAGTCGGTAAAGGGATCCACAAAAGAAGGGTAAATAAATTTTCCCTCACAGTTTACGACTACTGCATCTTTTGGTATAGCAACGCTAGTACCTACAGCAATAATTTTTCCTTGTTTAATTAATAGGGTTGCTTTTTCAAGCTTAGTTTTTTCATTTTGAATAATAGTAGCATTCGTGAAAGCATATAAGCCTGTACGAATATCTCTAATTCCATTTATTGGGAAAGACTCTTGTGCGATGGCAGAAACTGCTGTGCACATAAGCAAGGCCCATACATAAATACGCTTCATGTGATTCTTATTTTAGTTGTTAAGAAAGATCTTAAAGCTACTAAAAAGATGTTGTGAAAAACCTAGGAAATGGAAGTTTTTTTATGAATGGCAGGCATTCGTTATACCGAATCATTAGCGTCCAATAAAGACCATAAGTATTTGTATATCGCTGGGGTTCACACCACTAATACGACTGGCCTGTCCAATAGTAAGCGGACGAATTTTTTTAAATTTTTGAAGCGCCTCAATAGAGAGTGCTGACAATTTATCGTAATCGAAATTAGCTGGAATCATTTTATTTTCTAGCGTTAACATACGCTCTACTATTTCTTTTTCTTTCTCTATATAACGCTCGTACTTAATTTGTATTTCTGCTTGTTCTAAATGATCTACTTCTTTATTAGCTAATTTTTCTTTTAATTCTGCACAGTTTTCAATCACTTGACCAAGGCTAATATTCGGTCGTAGCAAGAGTTTTGAGGCTTTTTGTTTTTCTGTAATCACCATTGAATCAATACTAGTTAAAAAACCATTCACTTCTTCCGGTATAATAGTTTGATTAGAAAGTATTGTTTTAATATTGGCTACCTCATTGGTTTTTTCTTCTACTTTGCGCAATCTATCTGCACTTGCAAAACCAAGTTGATGACTTAGTTCCGTTAATCTTAAATCGGCATTGTCTTGTCTTAACAAGGTTCTAAACTCTGCCCTTGAGGTGAACATTCTATAGGGTTCGTTCGTTCCTTTGCTAATAAGATCATCTATTAATACACCAATATAGGCATCAGATCTTTTTAAGATGAATGGCTCTTTCTCATTAATTTTTAAATGCGCATTCATGCCTGCCATGATTCCTTGGCAAGCGGCTTCCTCATAACCTGTGGTACCATTAATTTGACCCGCGAAATATAAATTGTTAATTGCCTTTGTTTCTAGTGTGTAGGTTAATTGTGTGGGCTGAAAATAATCGTATTCAATGGCATAGCCCGGACGGAACATACGCGCTTTCTCAAAACCAGGCACTCTACGAAGTGCTTCGTATTGTACTTCTTCTGGTAAGCTGGTACTAAATCCATTTACATATATCTCCACTGTATTCCAGCCCTCTGGCTCTACAAATAATTGATGTCTTTCCCTGTCTGCGAATCGGTTAATCTTATCTTCTATGCTTGGGCAATATCTTGGACCCACTCCTTCAATACGACCTTGGTACATAGGGCTACGATCAAAACCTGTTCTTAATATATCGTGTACGATTGAATCGGTATAGGTAATATGGCATGAACGCTGGTCCTCGGCCTTAATTCTGGGTATATCCATATAAGAGAAGCCTACAATTTCTTCGTCCCCCTTTTGTTCTTCCATCTTTGAATAGTCTAAACTACGACCATCCACCCTTGGAGGTGTTCCGGTTTTAAGTCTGTCCGACTCTAAACCAAAGGAAACCAATTGTTCGGTAATACCTGTGGCGGCTTTTTCAGCTACCCTTCCACCACCAATTTGTTTTTCACCAATATGTATAATTCCATTTAAGAAGGTTCCGCTGGTAATAATAACAGCATCCGCTTCTATTTTATGCCCCAAACTGGTGATGACCCCGCAGGCCCTATTGTTTTTTATGATAAGTTCATTGACAGAATCTTGGTAAAAGTCCACATTGGGGGTGTTTTCTAGCATCTCCCTCCACTTAGAGGCAAACAATTGCCTATCATTCTGGGCTCTAGGGCTCCACATTGCCGGCCCCTTGCTCTTATTAAGCATTCTAAACTGAATGGTACTTAGGTCGGTGACTATGCCGCTATATCCACCCAAGGCATCTATTTCCCTTACTATCTGTCCCTTGGCAATTCCACCCATGGCCGGATTACAACTCATTTGGGCAATGGTCTGCATATTCATGGTCACCAATAAAACCTTGGAGCCCATATTGGCCGCCGCCGCTGCTGCTTCACAGCCTGCATGGCCGGCACCTACTACTATGACATTGTATTTGGGAAACATATAAGTGTGCAAAGATAAGCCTGTATTGAATACCAAGCAATTCATTTAATATCAATATTCTATTGGAAATCAGGGGTTCTTAGAAAAAACGTCTATTTCTCGACTGGTCGATCGCTTCGCTCACAAGACCAGCTCGAAACAGCATTTTTTCAAAAACCCAGCAAAACGACGATTTCACTAATAGTCGATCTTAAATATGTTCCATATGGAACGTTTTCTAAGTTTGAGGTATTAAATTTAAAGGGAATGTTCCATATGGAACGTTTTGGTTAAAGCCCACCTTTACGCGATAGACTTTAGGTAGGATTTCAGCCATTTGTCCTCCTGGGCACGCATTTTTTTGATATCTGCAGGCTTTTTGTCCTTGTAACCGCAAAAATGGAGTGCGCCATGGAAAATTACCCTAAGCAACTCCTCCTTCAAGGAATTCTTATGGGTTTTGGCATTATCCTTTACCCTCTCAATACTTATATATACCTCACCAATTAATTTGCCCTTGGTTTCAGATAGGTCGAAACTTATAATGTCTGTATAATAATCGTGTTGTAGATAGGATTTATTAATGCCTAGTAAAAATTTATCAGAGCAAAATATATATTGAAGGGTCTCAATATGCAAGCCCTCTTTTTTTATAGCCCTTTCTATAAAAGCCTTTAGCGCAGTGCGATTAGCAAGCGTTGCGTTTTTATCGGCCTTATTAAAAGAGATACTCATGCTCATAAGATATTGTTTTTCAATGCTCCAAATTTCGTAACTATTTGTGTAAAACAGAAACTATCTTTGCACTATTACTATGAAGAAACTATCTGAGTTAAAAATGGGGGAGTCTGGCGTTATTCATTCTTTTGAAAATGATGAAATATTTTTAAAGTTAATGGAGATGGGCTGTATACCAGGTGAATTAATTAGAGTAGAGCAAATTGCACCACTGGGCGATCCTATATCCATATCTGTGGCAGGCTATCAATTAAGTCTTAGAATGAACGAGGCAGATAGTATCTTTATTAGCCCGAATTTGGAATCAACTAATTGATAATCAATATATTATAAAATGAAGATTGGTTTATTTTTCGGCTCTTTTAATCCTATACACAACGGACATTTAATGGTGGCAAGTTATGTGGCCAATCATTCAGACCTAAAACAAGTATGGTTAGTGGTCTCTCCACAAAACCCATTGAAACCTCAAGGCAGCTTATTAAACGAATACGACCGATTACATTTAGCCAAGCTGGCTATTGAAGATGATACACAATTAAAAGTATCTGATATAGAGTTTTCTTTACCGAAGCCTTCTTATACCATTGACACACTTATATATTTAGAAGAGAAATATCCGCAACATGAATTTTCAGTAATTATGGGTGCCGATAGTTTTCAGAATTTACCGAAGTGGAAAAACTTTGAAACCTTAGTTAAAAATTATTCGTTCATTGTATATAAACGAGATGGCTT
>CANCRC010000122.1 GCA_947380435.1 Chitinophagaceae bacterium | reverse complement strand
GGCTCACGGAAAATTACCCCTGGTGCCTTACGCTCCAATGGCATTTCATATAAGTCACCTTTGATAGGACCTTTACCATCAATGGGTTCTCCTAATGTATTAATAACACGACCTGTAAGACCATCTCCTACTTTAATAGAAGCAATCTCTCCAGTTCTTTTAACTTTATTACCTTCTTTAACACCTTTGCTATCACCCATCAATACCACCCCCACATTGTCTTCCTCTAGGTTCAATGCAATTGCTTTAGTGCCATTCTCAAATTCAACTAACTCACCACTTCTAACACCATTCAAACCATATACACGGGCAATACCATCACCCACTTGCAATACAGTTCCTACTTCTTCTAAATCCGCTGTAGCATTAAAGTTGCTTAATTGTTGTCTAAGAATTGCCGAAATTTCATCTGGTTTAATGTCCGCCATAACAGTCTATTTTATGTATGATTATTTATATTTTACTAATGAACTCGTTGTTCAAAAATTGTTTTTTAATGTCTTTTAAATCTCTAGCAATACTTGCATCCACTAAATTATTATTAAACTCAAGCACAAAACCACCTATTAAACTTTCGTCTGTTTTAGTAGTTAATTCCACCGTTTTAAAATCGGCAGCCGATTTTACTTTTTGCTCAATTGATTTTTTTATTTCTTCACTTACCGCTACTGCAGTGGTTAAAGTTACTTGATGAATACCTTTGATTTCATTGTACTGCTCAATAAAGGCTGTAGCCATTTCTGGTAATTCTAACTCTCTGCCTTTTTTCACTAATAGGACAGTGAAAGAATGCGTTAATACACCTACTTTATTTTTTAGCACTTCTGCAATAATGCTATTTTTTTGATCGGCTTTGATAATGGGGCTACGTAACATGTTTACAAATTCGCTACTTGCCACACAAACTGCTTGAATATGTTTCATATCAGCATATACGGCCTCTAATTGGCCTTGTTCTGTAGCCAAATCTAATAAGCTCTTTGCGTATCTACCTGCTAAACGTGCGTTGGGCATTTTTTAAAATTTAGTTTAACTTAACTCCGTCTGCTAATTGCTTAATATAAGTTTCTTGTTCTGCTTTGTTAGTAAGCTCACGTCTTAATACTTTCTCTGCTACTTCTACGACTAAGCTTCCTACTTGGTTTTTCACTTCCGTTAAGGCTGCATTTTTCTGTTGGTTAATAGCTACTTGTGCATCTGCCACAATTCTTTCATATTCAGACTTCGCTTTATCTTTCGCTTCGGCTATCATTTTCTCTGAAGCTTCTTTAGCTTCTTTAATAAGAGTAGCTCTTTCTTCTCTCGCTTTGGCTAATAATGTTTCATTTTCATTTTGCATAGCAGTTAAATCTGCTTTCATTTTATCGGCTTTTGCTAAAGAATCCTCTATGCCTTTCTCTCTATCAGAGATGGCTTTCAACATAGGCTTCCAAGCAAACTTGCCTAATACAACAAGTAGTCCAATAAAGGCAACAGTATTCCAGAATACCAATCCGATATCTGGCAACACTAATGGGTTTATTTCTAAAAACATAATCCTTAATTTATCTTAATGATTTAAAATCTTTTTCTAAAACGCTTTGTTTAAAAATTATAGGCCCATCGCCCTGTGCTAGGGCCTATAATGCTTTTGGAAATCTTTTGATAGATTATCCGTTCCCCAATAGGGCAACCACCACCGCAAATAAGGCTACGGCCTCAACGAAGGCAGCCATTACGATCATGTTAGAACGAATATCATTCACTGCTTCTGGTTGACGAGCAATACTTTCTACCGCTCCTTTACCAATTAGACCGATGCCAATTCCAGCACCGATAGCAGCTAATCCAGCGCCGATTGCGGCAACACTTCCTACTACCATTTTTTTACGTTTTAATTGTTATTGAAAAAAAAATTTATAAATATTATTAATGATGTGCTAATTCATTGGCTGCATGCTCATGATGGTCGTGGTGCGCTTCTTCTGAAGCCATTCCAATATACATGGCAGTAAGCATGGTGAAGATATAAGCTTGAAGAAAGGCTACTAACAATTCTATCAAGAATATAAAAATCACAAAGGGTACTGCTACAGCAGCCGCATATACAGTTTTGAAAATAAATATTAAACAAACCAAACTCAATACCAAGATATGACCCGCAGTGATATTGGCGAAAAGTCGAATCATTAAAGAAATGGGCTTATTGAATACGCCAATTAATTCAATGGGTGCTAAAAATAATTTCATAGACCAATGCATACCTGGCATCCAAAAAATATGCTCCCAATAGTTTTTATTAGAACTTAAATTCACTACAATAAAAACACAAACGGCTAAAGTCATGGTGAAAGCAATATTACCACTCACATTCGCGCCACCTGGGAATAAAGGAATAAGACCTAAAAAGTTATTCGTTAATATTAAAAAGAAAATAGTTAATAAGAAAGGCATGTACTTAGCATAACGCTTAGCACCAATATTAGGAAGCGCAATTTCATCTCTTACAAATAAAACAATAGGCTCCATGAAAGACTGTAAACCCTTAGGAGCAGTGGTAATACCTGTTTTCTTATAAGCGCCTGCTGCAGTTAATACTACTAGCAATAAAATAATAACAGATATAAATAAACTAGCTACATTCTTTGTAATAGAAAAGTCCCATAATTTTTTACTTGCTTCTACATCTACTTCTCCGGCAGCGTTGACAATTTTAGTTTTACCTTCTACTAATTTGTAATCCGACTTTCCTTTATAAACTACTGGCTCATGATGTTCGTCTACTAATTTAGCGGAAGAAAAAACTTCAAAGCCTTGTGGTGAATATAAAATAACGGGTAAAGCAATAGTGGTATGTCCCCATAAATGCCAGCTGTGGTCATCTTTAATATGTTCTAAAATAGTTTCAGTGACATTAAAGCTTCCTTCTTCCTTAGAAGCTGCTGGTTTTTCATTCGCAAATAAACTGATAGTATTTAATAAGAAAATACTAACGAAACTTACTACCAATAAAGGTTTAAGGCGATAAAGGGCCATACTTATTTCAAAATTTGCTGCAAAGATAAGAAATAAGCATCTGAAATTGAATAAATTTGAAGAGAAATTGTGCTCAAAAATAGAAAATTGAATTCTTTATAAGTATTTGCAAATCAATGAATTATATACTTAGCTTTTTTTTCTCTGCATCAAATTGCATTTCACTCAATTTTGCATAAAAACCGCCTACTGCTAAAAGCTCATTATGGGTGCCCATTTCCATGATTTCACCCTTGTCTAAAACAATAATTTTAGAGGCTTTTCTGATGGTAGAGAGGCGGTGCGCAATCACTATAGAAGTACGCCCTTTAATTAAGGTTTCAATGGCTTTTTCAATGAGCTGCTCACTTTCTGTATCAATGGAAGAAGTGGCTTCGTCTAATATTAAGATGGAGGGATTATATAATAGGGCCCTAATAAAACTGAGTAACTGCCTTTGACCTAAACTTAAAGTGGCCCCTCTTTCCATGACTTGGTAATCATAGCCGCCTGGTAATTGCATAATAAAATCGTGCATGCCAATCATTTTGGCTGCTTCATGTACTTGCTCTTTGGAAATACTAGTATTGCGTAAAGTAATATTATCATAAACCGAACCTGAAAATAAAAATACATCTTGTAATACCACACCTACCGATGCACGTAAACGATTCAGTGAAAAAGATTCAATCGCATGATCATCTAATAATATATTGCCCGACTGATAAGGATACAAACGATTGAGTATACTTATAATAGAAGTTTTACCCGACCCCGTTTGTCCAACGAGTGCAATGGTTTCACCCGCTTGCACTGTAAAATTTATATTTTTTAAAACAAAATTGGGCTCGTTATAAGCGAAGGAAACATTTTTAAATTCAATTTTACCTTGAATTTTTTCTGGGGCATAAGTTCCTTCGTTTAAGGTGACATCTTCATTGTCCAAAACTTTAAATACACGCTCAGCCGCCACCATACCCATTTGTAGCACATTGAACTTATCTGCAATCATTCGAAGGGGCCTGAATATCTGATTTAAAAATAAAATAAAGGCGACGAGTAAACCTGCATCCAAGGACTTATCTGCTACCCACCAAACAATTAAACCTACACTCAAAGCTAGCACCACTTCCACCACAGGAAAGAAAACCGAATAGGCAAAAATGGCTTTGATGTTTGCCGCTTTATGCCCTTCATTTATTTTAGTAAACTTGGACATTTCTTTTTCTTCTGCTGCAAAAGTTTGTACTACTTGCATACCAGAAATATGTTCTTGCACAAAAGCATTTAAAGCGGCTACTGCATTTCTAACTTGCGTAAAACTTTTATTAACGCTCTCTTTAAAATAATAAGTTGCTACCATCATAATAGGAAAAGGAATCAAGCAAATTAAAGTAAGCCTCCAATCAATTACAAACATGGTGCTAAGGGTTACTATAATGGTAAGTAAGTCTGCTAAAATTGGAATAAGTCCGTCGGAGAAAATATCATTGATACTTTCAATATCATTAATAGTACGCGTGGTTAAAGTGCCAATAGCTGTTTTATCGAATTGACGCATTTCCCAATGCATAATTTTATCATATACTTTATTGCGCAAGTCTCTAATAACCTGCTGCCCTAACCATGCCATTCCAAAAGTGAAAAAAAAGCGCATGATGGTTTCAAAAATGATAAAGGCTACTTGAAATAAAGTAATAGAAAGTATTAAATGTATCACCGATTCAAAAGCATTGCCTGGCAAAAACCAATGTACCCAAAAAGGCAGGCTCACTTCTTTACCAATAGCAGCATTCACTGTTGCTTGAATTAAATAAGGCCTTACAGGCGTTGTGAAAGCAAGCAATATGGACAAAAATACAGAAGCCAAAAACACAGAGCGGTAGGGCTGTACAAATGAAAAAACGCGTTTTAAAAGCGATAATTGAAATATTTTTTTGGGCTCTTTGCTTGGCATAGCGGTTCAAAGTTACACTATCTGTTTGTTCTTTGTAAAAATCCTAGCGCTTTTACGTATTTTCGTAATAAGATGGAAGCCTTACCACTCAATAATGATGCTGAGATTGTAACAAAATACAATTTAGATGAAGAACAAGAAAAAAAAGAAATTGTTCGTCATTATCGTGCATTATTAAGGGCACTAAGAGAAAAATTAAAAAAAGGAGATAAAGAGTTACTTCGCACTGCATTTGAAATGGCCGCAGAGGCACATAAAACCATGCGTCGAAAAAGTGGAGAACCCTATGTATTACACCCTCTTGCAGTGGCCATGATTTGTGTGGAAGAAATAGGCCTTGGCGTAAGAAGTACTATTTGTGCCTTATTACATGACACCGTAGAAGATACCGATATTGCGCTTGACGATATTAAAAGTGAATTCGGCAATGAGATTGCTAAAATTGTAGATGGACTCACTAAGATATCTACGGTGATGGATACCAATAGCAGTCAACAAGCAGAAAATTTCAAAAAAATTCTTCTAACGTTAACCGATGATCCCAGAGTTATTTTAATTAAGCTAGCAGATAGGTTGCATAATATGCGTACCCTAGATGCGATGAAACAGGAGAAGCAATTGAAAATTGCTTCAGAAACTATTTGGGTATATGCACCACTAGCACATCGTATGGGCTTATACAATGTGAAAACCGAGCTAGAAGATTTGTCCATGAAATACATGGAGCCCGCTATTTACAAAGAGATTGCCAAAAAATTAGCAGAAACTAAAAGAGAACGCACTAAATATATTAATGAATTTATTCGCCCTTTAAAAGAAAAATTATCGGCCGCTGATTTTGACTTTGAAATTCAAGG
>CANCRC010000121.1 GCA_947380435.1 Chitinophagaceae bacterium | reverse complement strand
CCTGGACGGTACAAGGCATTCATGGCAATTAAGTCGGCAAATTTATCGGGCTTTAAATCGCGTAAATGTTTTTGCATGCCCACGCTTTCAAATTGAAAAGTAGCATTGGTTTCACCTCTTTGATATAAATTAAAAGTTTTGGCGTCGTCTAGTGGTATTAAATCTAAATCAATGGTAATGCCATGATTTTGTTTAATTAATTCAAGTGCCGTTTTTAAAATAGAAAGTGTTTTTAATCCCAAAAAGTCCATCTTAAGTACACCAGCTTCTTCAATTACGCTTCCTTCAATTTGTGTAACCCATAAAGTAGAATCCTTGGCAGTAGCCACCGGCATAATTTCTGTTAAATCGCTAGGGGCAATAATAATACCTGCTGCGTGTATACCCGTATTACGAATAGATCCTTCTAAACGCTCTGCTTCATGTAAAACGGCGGCGCGTAAATCATTGCCTTTATATATTTCTCTTAATTTTTTTACGTTGTCAATATCTTCTGGTTGGTATCCTTCTCTTTCTGCCAAAGATTTTTCACCTTCTTTCACCGTAAGCGGCGCATGTAAACATCGGTTTAATTCTGTGCCTGGTTTATCGGGAACAAGTTTAGCTAGTAAATTAGATTCAGATAAAGGCAAGTCCATTACACGGGCTACATCCTTGATACTACTTTTTGCAGCCATGGTACCATAGGTCACAATTTGTGCTACTTGTTCCTTACCATATTTATCTACTACATAGTCAATTACTTTTTGACGGCCCTCGTCGTCGAAGTCCGTATCAATATCGGGCATGCTCTTACGATCGGGATTTAAGAAACGCTCAAATAGTAATTGATATTTAATAGGATCAATATTGGTAATACCTATACAATAAGCCACCACAGAGCCTGCAGCAGAACCTCTACCTGGCCCTACAAACACACCCATATTTCTGCCGGCTTGTATAAAATCACTTACAATTAAAAAGTAACCTGCAAAACCCATGGTGCGAATAGTGAAAAGTTCAAAGTCTATTCGCTCTTGTAATTCAGTAGTAATTTCTGGATATCTTTTATGTGCTCCTTCCCAGGTTAAATGTTTTAATAATTCCCACTGATTCATATTGGCTTCCTTATGAATTTGGAATTCCTTAGGAATAGGGAAGGCAGGAAGTAAAATATCTTTTTTTAAATTTAGTACATCTACTTTGTCAACAATGGCATTGGTATTGTCAATGGACTCAGGTAAATCGCTAAATAGCGCTTTCATTTGATCCTGGGTCTTAAAATAAAATTCGTTATTCGGAAATTTGAATCTTCTATTTTTTATTTGCAACTCATCGTTTACAAAATCATCGAAACCCGGAGTGGCTTGTTTCTCCCCAGTATTAATACATAATAAAATATCGTGCGCATTGGCATCGTCCTCATTAATATAGTGACTATCGTTGGTAGCAATAACAGGCACTTTAAATTTCTTAGCAAATTTTAAAAGTTGCGCATTAATAATTGCTTGCTCAGGAATTTGATGTCTTTGAATTTCGATATAATAATCTTCACCAAAAATATCTAACCACCATTTAAATTCTTTTTCAGCCGTGGCTTCGTCTTGGTTTAAAATAGTTTGAGGAACATAAGCACCAATACAACAAGTAGTGGCAATTAAACCTTCATGGTGTTTTAAAATTAATTCTTTATCAATACGAGGATACTTGCTGTACATTCCTTCAATATATCCAAGAGAAGTAAGTTTAATTAAGTTCTGATAACCCACTGCATTTTTCGCCAATAGCACTTGGTGGAAACGCTGGTCTTTAGCTTCCTTAGTAAATTGTTTGGCATGTCTATCTTTCACCACATAAAACTCACAACCAACAATAGGTTTCACCACAGGGGCTAAAATATCTTTCCCTTCTTTGTCTTTGCCAATCACCTTTGTTTTTTTCCAAGCCTGACTTACAAATTTAAATGCCCCAAACATGTTTCCGTGATCGGTAATGGCTAAAGCCGGCATGTTATCTTCCATGGCTTTATTATATAAGCCCTCAATGGAGGCAGCCCCATCTAATAAAGAGTATTGTGTATGTACGTGTAAATGGGAAAAACTAGGCATTCGGATATTGGGCTAAGGTTACAAATATCGTTAAAAACCAATGGCAAAAGGGCCTTAATTTTCCACAAAAAAGGGTTAAAAATGGGGTAATTATTCCTTTTTAGCCTTACTTAACTTAACTTGCCTTCGATGTTAAAAAACAAGATATATGTATATATATGTATGGGGCTAGCAGCTAGCACATTAGCAAGCTGTAGTTCTTTAAAGTCTATCTCGTCGAATGTGCAAGCAAAGGCGCAGCAACTTACGGCAAAGAAGCCTGTCAATGAAACAATTAATAAAGGAACTAATACAGTTGGCGAAATTGAATTTTTAACCAATATATCGGTAACGCCTGGTAAGATTTATATTAAAAATGAATCCGACGCCATAAGTACAGAACCTGTTACAACTAGCGCTACGAATTATGAAAAAATGCCTTCTAATTTATCGGAGGTTGAAAAACTAAACTGGTTACAGTTAAAGTATTCTATTAAAATGGATATTGCGGTGGAGTCTATTGTGAATATTCCCTTACTTCAAAAAATAGATGAGTGGTGGGGCACGCCTTATAGTTTAGGGGGTAGTACTAAAAACGGAGTAGACTGTTCTTATTTTACATTGGATGTAATGAAAGACATTTATAATGTGAATTTAAAACGCACTGCTGCAGAACAATATGAGCAGAGTAGTAAAATTGAATGGAACGATTTAAAAGAAGGCGATTTAATTTTCTTTAAAGCCGATGGCAGAAGAAATATTTCACATGTAGGCATTTACTTAGCCAATAATAAATTTGCCCATGCATCAACTAGTCAAGGCGTAACCATTGGCGATTTAGCAGACCCTTACTGGCAAAGAAGATTATACAGTTTAGGCAGGGTAGCTGCGCAGAACTAGTCTTCCTTTTTTAATTTACTAGCAAATACCTTCTCAAATTTTTCTAGCTTAGGCCCAATTACATAACGGCAATAACCTTGACTTCCATTATTATTGTAATAATTTTGATGATAGCTTTCTGCAGAATAAAATTTAGTAAAAGCAGTAATTTCTGTGATAATAGGTTTATCCCAAGCTTTCGCTGCAATTAATTCGGCTTTATACTTTTCAGCAACTTCTTTTTGATGTTCGTTATGAAAAAATATAACGCTTCTGTATTGAGGGCCTACATCATTGCCTTGTTGATTCGGTGTGGTTGGGTCATGTGTTTTCCAATACACGGCTAATATATCATCTAAACTTATTTTAGTAGTATCAAATGCAATTTGACAAACTTCAGCATGGCCTGTATTTTTATCACAAACTTGTTCGTAAGTAGGGTTCTCCAAAAAGCCACCGCTATAACCGCTGGTTACTTTTACAACACCTTCTAATCTTTGATAAATGGCTTCGGTACACCAGAAACAGCCAGAGCCTAGGGTAATGGTTTCAGTATGGGTCATATCTATTTTTTTAGATTTTTTTTGTTTAGCCGGTTGTGCACAGGCCGATAAGCAAATAAAGGAAAGTAAAAGTAAAGAAGCTTTATTTATTAGTTTCATAATTTAGGGCTTGTCTATTGTTAATTCGGATATGGTTTTATCCGGTTCTAAATTATAACAAAATTTGCTCCTATATGTTCACCTATTGTTAATGTTTATTTAAGTAAATTCGTGCACTATTTAGTCCCTATGCGCGTATACCCGGAAAATGCCCTTACTCAATTAGAATTTGATAAAATAACTACTATTTTATTGAACTATTGTCAGACCAATATGGGGGTAGAGCAGGTGAATGAAATGCGCATTCATACCCATCAAAAATATATTGAAGAAGCTTTGAGGCAAACCGAGGAGTTTAAGTTCATTAAACTAGCAAATCAGTATTTTCCTACTGACTTTATTTTAGATATTAGAAAGGATTTTAAATTACTAGGCATACCTGGTGCACAGTTAACAGGGGAGCAGTGGTTGCTTGTAAGAAAATTAAGCGATCATATTCAACAAGTATTTAAATGGTTCGATGCTGAAAGGCAGATGGCTTATTCCAATTTGTATGAAGTGGTGAAGTCGTCTTATTATGAAAAGGCTATTATTGAATGTATTGATTTAATTATTGACGATAGAGGTTCTGTAAAAGATAAAGCTTCTGAAGATTTATCTAAAATAAGAACGCAATTATTTAAAAAAAGACAAGAGCTGCGCCGCATTTTTGAAAAAGTAGTGCAACGACTAGCCAAGTCGGGTTATACCGCCGACATTGATGAAAGTTTTAGCAATGGCCGAAGAGTAGTAGCTGTTTTTTCTGAATACAAAAGACAAGTCAAAGGTTTTTTACATGGAGAAAGTGATAGTAGAAAAACAGCATTTATAGAACCGGAGGAAACTATTGAGCTGAATAATGAGTTGTATGGATTAGAGCAAGATGAATTAAAAGAAGTACAAAAAATATTAAGAGCTTTAACAGCGCAGTTGGCACCTTATTCAAGTTTATTACTTAGCTATGCGCAAATTATTGGAAGTTTTGATTTTATCAGAGCCAAGGCCTTACTTGCCATTGATATGAATGCCAACAGACCCATGGTTCATAACAAAGCCATTACGCATTTAATTGAGGCCTATCATCCCTTACTATACATATATAATAAGGCATCGGGTAAGAAAACCATACCCGTTAATTTAGAATTAGATGATGAAGCGCGTATATTAATTATTAGTGGCCCCAATGCAGGTGGTAAGACTGTTTCTATGAAAACCTTGGGCTTGAATCAAGTGATGTTGCAAAGTGGTTTACTTGTGCCAATGAGTGCTACCTCACAAATGGGTATTTACAAACAATTATTTATTCAACTTGGAGATACGCAAAACCTTGCCTTTGAATTAAGTACTTATTCAAGTCATTTATTACACATGAAGCATTTTATTGAAAATGCCAATGGTAAAACTTTGTTTTTTATAGATGAACTAGGAAGTGGAAGTGACCCACATTTAGGAGGCGCCTTTGCAGAAGTCATTTTAGAAGAATTATCGCATAGACATGCACAAGGTATTGTGACCACGCATTATTTGAATTTAAAAGTAATGGCCAACCATAATAAAGGTATAATTAATGGAGCTATGCAGTTTGATGAAGTAAAGCTAGAGCCACTTTATCAATTAGTCATAGGCAAGCCTGGTAGCTCTTATACCTTCGCTATTGCAGAGAGAATTGGACTACCTAAGCATTTAATTAATAGAGCTAGAAAATTAGTGGATAGTCATCATTTTGAATTGGATAATTTATTAAATAGAACCGAACAGGATTTACAATTGGTGCAACAGGAAAGAAAAGAACTACATAAGAAGCTAAAAGAAAATGATAGCCTGAAAGCAGAACTAGACAAAGTACTTCATAAAGAAAAGCATGTTCAACAAATTGAATTATTAAAAGAACAGAATAGAGTTTCAGAAGAAAAGTTTGCTTATTTAAAAGATATGGAGCGAAAAATAAAGCAAATAGCACTTGATTGGAAAAAGTCGGATAAGAAGGAAGAGGTGATGAAAAATTTATACAATTTATTATTTAAGACAAATGATAAGATTGTAATTAACAGATTGGCTAAAAAAGTAGATAAGCAGTACAAAGAAACCAAGCAACCTATTATTGTGGGAGCCACGGTTAAATTAAAAAAGAATTATCAGGTGGGAGAAGTGATTGGCTTTAAAGGAAAAAGAGCCATTGTAAAAGTAGGTCAGCTTCCAATGAATATAGATGTAGATGATTTAATGGTGGTGGAGAAAATTGAAGAAGTAAAAAGAAATAAATAAAATTTCAAGTTATGGTAATAGATAAATTAAGTGAGATAAATAAATACGCTGGTTTGCATCCGCGTTTTGCAAAAGC
>CANCRC010000120.1 GCA_947380435.1 Chitinophagaceae bacterium | reverse complement strand
GCTCCTCTAATTTGAGAGAAGTTAGTTCCTACTCCAGAACCATATTTAAAAATTCTTGCTTCTCTTGTCCATAAATCCATAATACCACCTTCGTTCACTAAATCATCACTTACACTTAATATAAAACAAGCATGTGGTTGAGGACGCTCGTAAGCACTTGTTGATCTTTTTAATTTTTTATCGGTAGGATCTACATAGTAGTGGCCTTGTGCACCACCAGTGATACCATAACTCTCATGCAATCCTGTATTGAACCATTGTGGTGAGTTAGGAACACAGGCTTGATTTAATATACTATATACTAATTCCTCATAGAATACTTGCGCATCTTTCTCTGTTGCGAAATAACCATAACGCTCTCCCCACACTCTCCAACAATTGGCCATACGATGTGCCACTTGCTTCACCGTTGTTTCACGACCTAATGAACCATCTGGTTGTGGAACACCTGCTTTTCTAAAATATTTTTGTGCAAGAATATCTGTTGCAATTTGACTCCACTGTTTCGGCACCTCCACATTGGTCATTTCAAATACTTTTTCTCCATTTGGATTTTTGATTATACTATCTCTGTAGTCATATTCAAATTGATCGAATGGAGAAAGATTCTCTTTAGTAAATCGGCGAGAAAACTCTAAGCCTTTTTTTGTTTTTGGAGTAGCCATGGTCATTATTCTATTTAGGATGTTAGTGGGTTATCCCATTAGGTTTTTCAAAAACCTTGATGGGTATACGAAAATATCTTTCTAAAACCATAATGCAACCATCGAAATATCAACAGCTGTGGAAAAGAAATGTGGATTAAATTAAACCCCATATCCGGCTTGATTTCCGTGATTTATCCCCAAGGGGTGTTAGTTTCTGCGAAAAAAAACCTGCCCCTATTAGGTTTTTTTAGTAATAAATGAGGAATGATTGCAATACATATAATTAAATTGGATAATTTTGACCAATCCAACAAAAAGCTGCACCTTACGGGGGTCTAAGAAATGAAGCATATTATATACCATAAAATACAGGAGGGTAAGGCGAATGCAAAAAAAGCACTGGCTATTTTAATAGACCCAGACAAGCTTAATAACGAAAGTTTAAACCAAACGATTGAGTTAGCCATTAAGTCTAAAGTGGACTATTTTTTTGTAGGGGGAAGCTTGGTGGTTACAGACACATTAGACACCACTGTTGCGGCTATAAAAAAACAATGTAGTATTCCAGTTATACTTTTTCCTGGTTCACCCGATCAAATCACCGCTAAAGCAGATGCGCTTTTATACTTGTCTTTAATATCTGGTCGTAATGCAGAATTATTAATTGGCCACCATGTGGTAAGTGCTCCTTTTATTAGACAAAGTGGTTTAGAAATTATGTCAGTAGGCTATATGCTCATTGATGGTGGTTCCCCAACTACAGTTTCTTATATATCTAATACCAACCCTATCCCTTCTAATAAGAACGATATTGCTATATGTACCGCTATGGCTGGAGAAATGCTAGGTCTTCAATTAATATATATGGATGCGGGTAGTGGTGCTCAAAGAGCCGTTCCTACTTCGATGATTCAAGAAGTGGCAAAACATATACAAGCTCCTTTAATTATTGGTGGTGGTATTACAACAACAGAAAAAGCTATTGAAAACTGCAAAGCGGGTGCCGATATTATTGTGATTGGGAATGCAGTAGAAAAGGACCCTAGCTTAATTAAGGCGATGGCCGAAGCTATACACAGCTTGAACTAATCATCTTCCCCTATTTACTATTAGAAACTCATCATTTCTTTGAACTTCACCGTTTGTCTGCGGCTAATTTCAATTTTCTCTCCTCCTTTTAACTCCACTAACAAGCCTCCATTGAAATAAGGCTCTATTTTTTCAATCCAATGTAGATTAATAATATGTTTACGGTTGGCCCTGAAAAATACATGCTCGTCCAACCTTTCCTCTAAGGCATTCAAGGACTTTAAAATAAGTGGCTTATTGGTAGAAAAATATACTTTGGCATAATTGCCTACACTTTCAAACAATCTAATTTCTTCTAGTTTAACGAACCAACATTTCTCTCCATCTTTCACAAAAACCTGATCGCTTTCTGATAAAGGACCACGCACATTGCCCGATAAACTTGCACGCTCTAATTCAATTTCCGCTTGTAGTTTTTGAATAGCGTCTGCTAATCTTTTAGGATCGATAGGTTTTAATAAGTAATCTAAAGCATTCACTTCAAAGGCCTTTAAAGCAAACTCATCATAAGCCGTGGTAAATATAACCTTAGGGGCTCTCTCTAATTCAGCAAGTAAATCAAAACCAGTTTTGCCTGGCATTTGAATATCTAAAAAAATTAATTCAGGATGCGATAGGTCTATTTTTTCTACGCCTTCATCCACATTGCTCGCTTCATCAATAATTTCTATTTCAGGATGTTGCTCTAGTAATTTTTTTAACTCATTTCTAGCTAATCTTTCGTCGTCTATAATAATGGCTTTAATGGGCATCTCTCTATAATTTTAATTTGAAATAGGTATTACTAATTTAGCAGTCACTTCATTCGGCTCGCATTGAAATATTTCAAAAATGGCTTGTCCACGATATAAAATATTTAATCTTTCTCTGGTGCTTTGTAATCCAAAACCATCTTTCTCTGCTTGTTGAAGTAGGCCTGTATTTTGTACAATTAAAACCAATTTATCGCTCTCTACATTAGAAATAATTTTTATAGTACAATCGCCAGGTTGCTTGCTCAGTCCGTGTTTGATGGCATTCTCCACAAGGGTTTGCAGCATCATTGGAGGTATTTGATGAGACAATGTTTTTGAATCTACTTCATACACCACTTTTAATCTATCTGCAAAACGAATGTATTCTAGGGCTAAATAATCTTTCACAATATCTAGTTCTTTTTCCAAACTGGTAATCTCCACTTTATCCACTTGAATACTACTTCTTAAAATATTACTTAGCTCTGTAATGGCCTGTCTTGCTCTTTGTGGGTCTTCATCTACTAAGGCTCTAATACTATTTAAGGCATTGAAAATAAAATGAGGATTAATTTGAGACTTAATAGTTTTTAATTCTAACTCTTTAATCATGGTCTCTAGTCTCACTTTCTTAATTTCTTCTGTATTAGTGAATTCGATATAATGCCATAAAACATAGACCGACATCCACACTAAAAAAATGGGTGTATCAAAAATGATACTAAATAAAAATCTTCTTGATAAAGGAATATTTCTTCCAGGTTCGTATAATTTTAAAATATCCGCTACATAACTTGTTGAGAAACTATTAACGATAGAAAAAGCAAATAATAATAAAACCAATTTCCACCATTGATTAGAAGGCATGGGCGGACGTAAAGAAAAACGGTGCATGGTCTCCCTTAACAAATGAGTTATTAAAATTCCAATGGATAAATTCAATGCTAATCTTGGATAGAAAACAGGATTCAATTCTTTGTCTAAAATGGAGGCAAAAAATAGAATGGTTAGGCCATAGCTAAACCAGCCCGCAATTTGACAAATCCAATATAAAGAAGAGTGCTTTTTCATCTTCCCCAAATTTACCTCTTTAAACTAGGCTTTTGACCTGTTTTATTGACTAATGGTCCATATCTAGGCTATACGGCAAGCCTAAATTCCCTTTAAACTTTTGCTATATATTTATGTTATTGATTTACATTTACACCCTAAATTGAACTGATGCAAATTGAGGCGGGACCATTATTGAAAACTATAGACTCTCCGGAAGATTTAAAAAATATTTCCAGGGAGAAGCTGCATCAAGTTTGTGATGAATTACGCCAGTATATCATTGATGTAGTGAGCGTTCACGGAGGCCATTTTGCGGCTAGTTTAGGCGTGGTAGAATTAAGTGTTGCCCTTCATTATGTATACAATACACCCTATGACCAATTGGTATGGGATGTGGGTCATCAGGCCTATGGACATAAAATTTTAACGGGCCGTCGAGATGAATTTATTAGCAATAGAAAATACAATGGCTTAAGTGGTTTCCCAAAAAGATCAGAGAGCGAGTATGATACCTTTGGCGTAGGTCACTCTTCTACCTCTATTTCTGCAGCCTTAGGAATGTCTATGGCCGCTAAATATAAAAAAGAAAATAGAAAATCGGTAGCCATTATTGGCGATGGTTCTATGACAGCGGGTATGGCCTTCGAGGCCATGAACCATGCAGGTGTAGCAGATAGCGATGTGCTTATTATTTTAAATGATAACTGCATGAGCATTGACCCCAATGTGGGCGCGTTGAAAGAATACTTAACAGATATTAGTACTTCTCCAACTTACAATAAATTTAGAGATGAACTTTGGCAGTTAATGGGTAAGCTACCTATTGGTAAAACATTTACCCGTGAAATGGCTTCTAAAGTAGAAGCAGGTTTAAAAGGGGTGGTTTCAAAAAGTAGTAATTTATTTGAAGCCTTACAATTAAGATATTTCGGACCTATTGATGGACATAATATTTCTAACTTGGTGGATACCTTAAAGGATTTAAGAGAAATACCAGGTCCTAAAATTTTACATATTCTAACTGTGAAAGGTAAGGGCTATGCACTTGCTGAAAAAGATCAAACGAAGTGGCATGCGCCAGGTTTATTTGATAAATTAACGGGTGAGATTATTAAGAAAAAAATTGAAACACCTCAGCCTCCTAAATACCAAGATGTATTTGGTCATACTATTGTGGAATTAGCGAAAGAGAATAAATCTATCATGGGTATTACCCCTGCTATGCCAAGTGGTTCTTCTTTGAAATTCATGATGGAAGCTATGCCAGACAGGGCTTTCGATGTAGGTATTTGCGAACAACATGCAGTTACTTTAAGTGCTGGTTTAGCCACACAAGGCATTAAAGCATTTTGTAATATTTATTCTTCCTTTATGCAAAGAGCCTATGATCAAGTTATACATGATGTAGCCTTGCAAAATTTACCTGTTGTATTTTGTTTAGATAGAGCAGGACTAGTAGGAGAAGACGGACCTACCCACCATGGTTGTTATGATATTGCCTTTTTCAGATGTATTCCCAATATGATTATTGCAGCGCCGATGAATGAGATTGAACTACGTAATCTCATGTACACATCACAACTTCCTTCTATTCAATCTCCCTTTGTCATTCGTTATCCAAGAGGAGAAGGTGTTACCGTTGATTGGCAAAAACCATTTGAAGAAATTACCATTGGAAAAGGAAGAAAATTAAAAGATGGAAAAGAGATTGCGATTTTATCTTTAGGACATCCTGGAAATTTTGCCCAAACAGCCATAAGAAATTTAAGAGACGAAGGTATTGATCCTGCACATTACGATATTCGTTTTGTAAAACCTTTAGACGAAGCTTTATTACATGAAGTATTCCAAAACTATGATAAGATTATCACTGTTGAAGATGCCACTATTGTAGGAGGCATGGGCTCTGCTATTTTAGAATTCATGAATGAGCATAATTACCATAGCAAAATAACCATGCTAGGTATTCCTGATAGTATTGTAGAACATGGTAGTTTAAAAGAATTGTATCACGAGTGTCATTACGATGCAATGGCTATTGCCGATGCCGTGAAAGCCTTACTAGGTAAGCAGATTATGTCTGAGGTATAAAGTTTACTGTAAACTTTATTACAAGATTCACTGCCAATTTTCAAAAGAGTGATTAGTTCAAACTTGGATCGAAATCTCCCAAATTTTCTTCTCTTTCATCGCTTTGAATAGGATCTTCTTTGAACGATTCTATATTAGGCGTTTCATAAGAATCAAAATTATCTACATGGCCGGGCTCTAAATCATCTTCTCTGTTTTCATTCCATTCAATGATGAAATTATTACGTCCTTCGCCCACCATTAGCTTCATGTATTTTTGTTGAGATAATTCTAGTATAGATAAGAATAAAAATAAAGCGTGTACCCTGTCTTGGCAAATATCAAATACTTTTTCAAAAGCCACTGTCTTCCCTTCTCTTACAATATCTAATAAATAAGCCCTGCTACCTTCCATAGTGTAGTTATATCTTACAACAGTATGTACGGGTCTGTTTTGACGCTCTTGTAAACGGGTCATTACTTTTTCAAAGGACTTCATTAATTTAAATAAAGT
>CANCRC010000119.1 GCA_947380435.1 Chitinophagaceae bacterium | reverse complement strand
AAAATGGTGGCTGCTGTGAATCATAAATGCACTCGACTTATTAGAACAAGTATTGAAGATATTCATATTGGCTCCATGCAACCAGGTGAGGTGATAGAATTTAATGAAAACGATTTTTTTAGACTGCTGAAATTAAACGCTTAAGGTTTAATAAACCCGTACACCATTTTGGCGCAAAGAATAATGACCACAATACCTAGTATAAGTCTTAATTTATTGGGATCGGTTTTTTGTGCAGTGCGCACACCCCAGCCAGTAGTAGAGAATACACCCATAAATACAGGCGCTGCAATAAACATAGAAATATAACCCAGTTGTGCTGGTAAGACATGCTGCATAGCCGACCTCGCATCAATATTTAAATAGCTTGCACTAATAGGTAGTGCTAACATAGCCACCACGCCAATAGAAATAGAGCTTGCTTTTTTTAAAGGCGTTTTTAAGATATCGGTTAAAATAGGAATCACAATAATACCGCCACCCAGTCCAGACAAAGAAGAAATAAGGCCTGCTACTATTCCAATAATAGGGAAATAAGGTTTGTTTAAATGATTGTCATTGATAGGAGGGGGAGGTTGTTTAAAAAACAACATTCTTATAGCTAGTATTAGTAGTAAAGTAAAAAACACTAAATCGAAATCGGATTTATGATACCAATTGCCATTTTTTATAAATTCAGTCATGAAAAAAGCGGTAATCATTCCAGCGATACTTATAAAGAGCACTTCTTTTACATGCAAATTTTTTGCTTTGAATTGTTTGTAACTAACACTTAGTCCTGTGAAGGCGGTAATAAAAAATGAGTGCGCTATTATAAATTTTACAACTTCTGTTTCTGGAATTTTTAAATAATGAAATAGAATATCAAAAACAGGAATAAGAATAATATTACCTCCTGTGCCAATTAAACCTGAATAGTAGCCTACAATGGCGCCAATAAGTAATAATATAAGAAACAAGGTAATTGTCATTTTTAAAATTACCTATAATTGGGCATATTTTGAATGAAAAATCTTAATTTGTTAGTAATTAAGAAACTAGATTATTTATAATTATTATAGCTATTATATGAAAAAAACGCTCCAACTATTTTGCAGTTCTTTCGTGTTCATATTCCTGGCGCAGTTCACTGCATCGGGTCAAAAAATAGATTATGCTAAAGTGGATGCCACTATTAGTAGTTTAGTTGCAAAGAATAAGTTTAGTGGGGTAGTGCTCATTGCCCAAAAAGGAAAAATAAAATATGAAAAGGCCAATGGCTTTATTGAATATGTAAATCAAACCCCTTTACAAAGCTCTACTATATTTGAACTGGCTTCTGTAAGTAAACAGTTCACTGCTATGACTATTATGATGCTACATGAAAAAGGTTTATTACAATATGATGATTTAGTAGAGAAGTACATAGACATACCTTATAAGAACATTACCATTAGACAATTACTCACCCATACCAGTGGTCTTCCCGATTACCAAGCCATTATGGATGAGCACTGGGACAAGTCTAAAGTGGCTAACAATAATGATATAATTGCTTATTTAAATAAGTATGCGCCGCCTAAATTATTTGAACCAGGATCTCAATATTTATATAGCAATACGGGCTTTGTTATACTAGCAAGTATTACGGAGAAACTAAGTGGTAGAGATTTTATTGAATTTTGTAACACAGAAATTTTTCATAAACTTAAAATGAAAAGCACAGGTATTAGAACCTTGGAAGAGAAAGCAGCTATTGCTAATTTTGCATTAGGCCATGTATTTGTACCAGAAAGAAATGCTTATATAAGAGCCGACTCTTTTCCTTCTTCTAATTATACAATTTGGTTAGGCAATAGAAAAGGGCCTGGAAGAATTAGCTCCACTGTAGAAGATTTATTAAAATGGGATCAGGCTTTATACACCACTAAGTTAATTCAAGCTAGTACTTTAGCCGAAGCTTACAAACCTATGCAATTAAGTACTGGTAAAGTATCTAATTATGGTTTTGGTTGGGAGTTAAGACCCCAAGAAAATATTGTGTGGCATAATGGAGACAACCCAGGCTACAAAACTATTATTATACGCTTTCTTGAAAACAGAGCCACACTTATTATACTTTGTAATAATGCTACTGATGAATTTGAAAACCTTACAGCCGATCTTAAAAAAATTATTCTCAATTAAAAACAGTTTAAAAATCGTAGTAAAATAATTTTTATATTCTATCTATTATAAAATTTAAAATAATAAAAAAGCCTTCCTCTATTATAGAAGAAGGCTTTTTAGGGTACTATTTTTAGTAAGCTTTTACATTAGATCTAAGCAATAGATGTATACATTCAATATAAAGTGTTAATACTCTCTAATTAATTCTTCAAAACTGGTAACTGAATCACAGATGCATCGTGGTAAATACGAATAGTTGCTTTTTTAAAGTCGCTATCTTTTGCTTCATAAATATTCATGAATTGTTGTGGGTTTCTATCTGCAAGTGGGAACCAGCTACTTTGAATTTGAATCATCATGCGGTGACCTTTTTTGAAAGTATGTGCAATATCGGGTAGGGTAAACTTAACCGCGGTTGGTTTATTAGGCACAAATGCTTCTGGCTTTTCAAAACTATTTCTATACTTGCCTCTCATAATCTCACCTCTAACCAGTTGTTGGTAGCCACTCATTAAGTAATCCTTCTTATTGTTCTCGTATTCAAAATTATCAGGGTATACATCAATTAATTTTACTACAAAATCGGCATCGGTACCAGACATAGCCACCATTAAGTCGGCCACTACAGGACCACCTAATGTTAGGTCTTCAGTTAATATAGGTGTTTTATACACTAGCACATCGGTTCTTCTTGAAGTAAACTTTTGATCATCATCCATGTATTCTCTATAATGTCTAGCAGGTTTGCTTTTCATCATATAGTTATCAGAGATATAAGGAACGGGTTTAGCAGGATCACTTATATATTCTTCATAACCTGAAACTGTTGTTGCTTTATTACCTGCTTTTAAATTGCCGTGGTCACTTAATAAATAAGATTGCATTTTCATGTCAGCCACTGGCCAAGTGGGTAATTGTCTCCATTCATTAGAACCTGAGAAAAAGATATTGGCTTCTTTAATTTGATCAATGCTCCCTTTATTTTTCAAATAATAATTAAAGAAAGGAAGTTCAATATTTTTACCATACCACTCACTGGTATTTGATCCGAATTGAACATTCCCTAAATGTGTACCATCATTGCTTGCCCATTGTCCATGGTACCAAGGGCCCATTACTAGTTTATTATTATTTTTTGCTTTGCTTTCAATGGCTTTGTATAAATTCCATGCACCAAAACAATCTTCTGCATCATATAAACCACCTACCACTAAAGTGGCAATGTTCGGGTTAATATCCTCAACATGTTTTCTAGTATTTCTTACTTGCCAAAATTCATCATAATTAGGATGAGCCATTAAATCATTCCAAAATTTAATACTATCGCCCATTATTTTTGTAAAATTGGTAATAGCCCCTGTTTGTAAATAAAAATCGAAGTTGTCGGGGTTGGTAAAATTAAATCCTATGGGTCCAACAGTGGTTGGTTTAGGTCTTGGTTTTCCAAATCCTGAATAAAAAGCAAAACCATCGGCTAACATAAAGGCGCCATTATGGTGAAAGTCATCTCCAATAAACCATTCCGTAACGGGCGCTTGCGGGCTTACTGCTTTTAATGCAGGATGATTACTAAGTGTTGCTAATGTTGCATAGAAGCCTGGATAAGATATTCCAAACACACCCACATTGCCATTATTGTTGTTTACATTTTTAACCATCCAATCAATAGCATCATAAGTATCAGTGGCTTCATCTACTTGTCCTGATTTGTTATTAGGGATATAAGGTCGAACATCTTCAAAAACTCCTTCACTCATCCAACGACCCCGTACATCTTGAATAATAAGTATGTAGTTTTCTTGCAGGAAATATTTTCTAGGAGAGTTCCAATAGCTTGCATATATATTGGCGCCATAGGGCCTGCAAGAATAGGGGGTTCTCTCTAATAAAATGGGATGTTTTTCGGTGTTATCCTTTGGGGCATAAATAGTGGTAAATAATTTAGTGCCATCACGCATAGGAACCATTAATTCCGTTTTGGTGTAGTTGTTCACTACCCAAGCAGAGTCGATAGTTTGTGCAAAGGCTAAAACGGGAATAAACGCTAATAGAAAAAAGTACTTTTTCATGGAATGTATATTTAGGTTAACTAAATATACTAAAATTAATCTTCCACCATATCATATAAATGATGAATGAGCCCATCGGCCAAACCTATCTTAGGCACAAACATTTCTTCAATATTGCCCCATTTACAAATGGCGTTATAAATTTTCAAGGCGGGCACAATTACCTCCGCACGGTCTTCTTTAATAATATATTGCTGCATTCTTTCTTCTACCGTTAAAGGCTCCATTTCTTTATACAAGTCCTTTATTTCATCATAACTAAGGGATTTACTTGCCTTTGCACCTTTAATGGCATATACCTTATTAATATTACCACCCGAGCCAATGCCTATGATATTATCGTATTTTTTAGATAAGTCCTTCAATACTTCTTTCATTTCCTCCCAAGTACTATCTTTTACTTTATTAGTAAGTAAACGAACGGTCCCAATATTAAACGACTTCTGTACTATAATTTTTCCTTTATGGTATAAAGTAAGTTCGGTACTACCGCCTCCTACATCTACATATAAATAGCTTTTATTATTATCTAAAAATTCGGCAATATGGTTTTCGTAAATAATTTCTGCTTCTAACTCACCCGTGATCACTTCAATTTCAATACTGGTTTCTGCTTTTATTTCTTTGATAATTTCTTTGGCATTTTCGGCATCACGCATGGCACTTGTAGCACAGGCCATATAATGTTCTACCTCATATACCTTCATTAAATTATTAAAAGATTTAATGGTATTAATAAGCATTCTTTTTTTCTGTCCGCCAATACTTCCTTTTTCAAAAACATCAAAACCTAGTCTTACTGGAATTCTTAAAAGATTTAATTTATTAAAAGTGACTTCTTTTCCTTTTTTAATAACTTCACAAATAAGTAACCTAGCTGCGTTACTTCCAATATCTATAGCTGCGAGTATCAATTTGATTCTATTTTTTTCCTATTAAGTAATGGTAAGTTTCTACCTGAGATTTCACCTTTTTTGTTCGAAGGGAAGGTACATAATTATTGTTTAAATCTGCATCTAAAATTCTAGCTTTTTGATTATCCTTTAATTGAATGTTAATAATTTCAATTAATTCTTTTTTAATCTTAAGATCCAAAATAGGAACAGCCACTTCTATGCGGTGGTCTAAATTTCTTACCATCCAATCGGCACTGGAAATGTAAACTTTTTCTTTTCCCTTATTATGAAATATCATTACACGAGCATGTTCTAGGTATTGATCCACAATACTAATGGCATTGATAGGATTTTTTGATTTCTCCATACCTTCTTTTAAAGTAAGTATACCCCTTATAATTAGGTTTACTTTCACGCCCGTTTTCAAAGCCTTATACAAATGGTCTAATAAAATATGGTCGCTTAATGAGTTAAGTTTAACAGTTATTTCAGCTGCGTAGCCTTGTTTGGCAAATTTTATCTCCTCATTTATTAATTGGATAATGCTATTACGCATACTAATGGGAGATATCAATAAATGTTTACTTTTTTGAATGGGTTTGCCACCTAATTGCCAATTGATTAAATAAGTAAATACTTTATTCACCTCCATTAACAAGGCTTTGTTGGCCGTTAACAAACAATGATCGGCATAAACTCTTGCTGTTTTTTCATTTAAATTACCTGTACTAATAAATCCGTATTGTTGAATTTTATTATTAACCCTTTTTTGAATCACACAAATTTTAGCATGCACTTTTATATTCGGAATGCCCACTAGTACCTTAACGCCTTCTTCCTCCATCATGGTTTTCCATTCTAAATTCGCTTCTTCATCAAATCTTGCTTTTAATTCTAAAAACACAGTTACTTCTTTTCCGTTTCTAGCAGCATTAATAAGGGCATTAATCACTTTGGAGTTACTGGCTAAGCGGTAAGCAGTTATTTTTATAGAAATAACATTGTC
>CANCRC010000118.1 GCA_947380435.1 Chitinophagaceae bacterium | reverse complement strand
TATTTTAAAATAGAACCATCGAAACCAAAGGGTAATAAATGAGTGGCAGAATGCACCACCATTACTTTGCCTGACTTCCCAGCCATAATTATTTTAATGGGCGATTTAAACCTGTTTTCATAGTCTAATAAAGACTGCCTGCACATTCCACAAGGCGATATAGGCTCTACTGAAGGCTTACCTACTGGTTCGTAGCTAATAGCAATAGTGTGAATGGTTTCATGGGGAAATTGGCTTCCTACACTGTTTAATAAGGCACGTTCAGCACAAATGCCCACTGGGAAGCTGGTACTCTCTTGATTAGAACCAATGATGATAGCATTCGAGCTTAGTCTTCCAGCAGCTCCCACATTAAAATTTGAATAAGGCGCATAGGCCGTTGAAGTAGCTTTTTTAGCAGCTTCTAAAAGTTCTTGATCTGCAGTTGACAATTCTTTGGCATTCTCTAACAAATCATATTCGAACTCAAATTTTTGCTGCATGTAATTTTTTTTAAGTGCTTTATTTAATTAAATTAAATAGGCGATTCCACCTAATGGATTTATTATAACTAAACCAAATTAAAGCAGCTCTACCTACAATATGTGTTTCTGGAACAAAGCCCCAGTATCTGCTATCTTGGCTGCGATGACGATTATCTCCCATCATCCAATAGTAATCAAGCTTCACTGTATAGCTACTCGCAACTTTGCCATTCAATATAAATTGACCATTTAATTTTTCTAAACTATTGTGTTCATAATTCGTAATAAGCCTGCGATAAATTTCAATAGTGGTATCATTTAATTCAATGACATCTCCTTTTTTAGGAATATGTAAGGCGCCAAAATTGTCTACCGACCATGGCGCATGCACTATATCGTTTGGAAAAGTATTACCAATTAAATTATCTACATAAAAACTCATTTCTTTTACTTGTGGTAATTTATGCAAGCTAGCTGCAGCCCCAGTTGTCATATTAATCACATAGGTATTAGGCCTGCCTTCCATTACTTTAAAATCAGCACTAGCTTCATTTATATTAATGCCAATAGTATCTTCAATAAAACTTTCTGGGATGGGTCTGCCATCGGTTATTACAATATATTCTGTTTGCGCAGAAGCTGCTACATAGGCAGGCTTATTATTCACCCATAACTGGCTTTCTTTTACTTGAATAATATCACCTGGAAGACCCACACATCTTTTGATATAGTTGTCGGTCTTATCCATGGGGTGTACTAAAATAGGATAATCGGCTTGCAATTTTTCTCTATTGTTATTATACTCAGGTGTTCTTAAAACATCGTAGTAAGGAAACTTAGACCCAAATTCAGGTAAATTAATAATCGTATCTCCTGCTGGAAAATTAAATACCACTACATCGTTTCTATTAATATTTCTGAATTTAGGTAATCTTTGATAATCGAGCTGTACCCATTTTACATAAGAAGGTGTTGTAGGTGCTCCCGGTAATGTATTATGAACAAAAGGAAATGAAATAGGTGTTTGAGGAATTCTAGCTCCATAAGTAAGCTTGTCTACAAATAGAAAATCATTCACTAACAATGTTTTTTCCATACTCTCTGTAGGAATCACATAGGCTTCGAATAAAAAAGTTCTAATTAAAGTGGCCGCTACAATGGCAAATACTCCTGCATCTATCCATTCTCTAGAAGCAGGTTTATGATAATGTGCTAAGGCCTGCTCTCCATACCATTTTTCTTTTTCAGAAAAACCTAAATAAGGTAAATATATAAAAGGTACAAAAACAGTTAATGCATGTTGTATCACATTTACCTTTTTAAAATGCATGGTAAAAATGATAGAAATCCAAAGACTAATAAATTGTCCTAGAATTGGCACCAATTGTAACCAAAACCAAATTTTAGGAATACCACATAATTTCACCACTTCCCATGTATTGTAAATAGGAATCATTGCCTTGGTTTTATCTGCTCCTGCTTTTACTAGCATGCCATACATACCAATATGCCAACCCAACCAAAAAATAATAAAGAATGCTAGTCCCATAAATAAGAGATTATTGTTATAACAAAAATATCCCTTTGTGAGGGATATTTATAAAAAGATTTAGAATTAACTAATTTTTAATTTGAAAGGCTTAAATAAAGGATGATTGTGCATTTACTTGTACTGATGCATCACCTCTTTAATTAACTTAACTGTTCTGGTGATATCTGGGATAGCCAACGCGGTTAAATTAGGTGCATAGTGCATAGGTGCATCGGCACTGGTTATTCTTCTAATAGGCGCATCTAAATAATCAAAGCCTTCTTTTTGAATGCGATAACTTAATTCAGAAGACACAGAGGCAAATGGCCACTGCTCTTCTACAATCACTAGTCTATTTGTTTTTTTAACGCTTTCTAAAACTGTCATCCAATCTAAAGGACGAATGGTTCTAAGATCAATTACTTCTGCACTAATTCCTTCCTTCTCTAATTCCTCTGCTGCCCCTAAAGCTACCTTCATCATTTTACTATAAGATACAATGGTAATATCGCGTCCTGGTCTTTTCACATCGGCAAGACCAAGTGGAATATAATATTCTTCTTCAGGCACTTCGCATTTATCTCCATACATCACTTCACTTTCCAAGAACATAATAGGATCTTCTTCATAACGAATGGCTTGCTTTAATAAACCTTTTGCATCATATCCATTAGAAATAGACACTACTTTAATACCGGGGATATTGGCTAAATAACTTTCAAAAGCAGTAGAATGTTGTGCGCCTAATTGGCCTGCACTTCCATTCGGCCCTCTCATGACTATAGGACAGCCAATTTGACCACCACTCATGGCTAGCATCTTACTTGCAGTATTTAATATTTGATCTAAAGGTAGCACCGCAAAGTTCCAAGTCATGAATTCAACAATAGGTCTTAGTCCATTCTGCGCAGCTCCTACAGCCACCGCTGTAAAACCTAATTCTGATATGGGAGTATCAATAACGCGTTTAGCGCCAAATTCAGCTAACATACCCTGGCTTACTTTATAAGCGCCATTATATTCAGCTACTTCCTCCCCCATTAAAAGGACTCTTTCGTCTCTTCTCATTTCCTCGCTCATGGCTTCTCTGATGGCTTCTCTTAAGGCAATTGATCGCATGAATAACTATTTAATTTGAGTTGCAAAAATAGAGATTTATAAAGGAAAAACGTAATTCTAGCCCATAAAAAAAATCCCCTCCGCCTGAGCTAGTCAGGAGGAGGGGATCTAAAATCTAACCCACCCTAAAAAGAATTACAATACGTTATAAGCAAAACTTATATAGTATAAGCCACCTATTGCAGGGCTACCATATGAAGTATTGTAGTATTTGTTCATTACGTTAGTACCACCTAATTTGATCATAGACTTGATCTTAGGTACTCTATAAGTAAGAACCGCATCTAATGTATTGAAAGAAGGTATTTGACCTGTTACGAAAGTACCCTCATACATAACCTCATCTTGGTAGTGTATGTTGATATTAAAGCCTAATCTGTTATTCATTAACAAACCTGGGTGGCTGAAACCGAAGTTAGCTCTCCAAGTTGGTGTGTTGAAATAAGAAATAAAGCCTTTAGGCAAATCGCCAATTTCGTCTGTATAAATACTAGAAGTAAATACAAAATGATTTGGTAATAAATAATCCATTGAAGCACCCCAACCTTTTGTAGAAACATTGGCAGTAGAGTTAGTAGAAATACTATAAGCTACACGCTTATTGGCATCTAATACATCTAATACACTTGGGTTAGCAGCATTTCTTGATTGTAATACAGTTACACCACTAATGAAATTCTCATAGTGACCTGTGTAAGCGTAAAAATCAATTAATAATTTTTTAGCAATTAAAGTTTTGTAACCAATTTCAAATGAATTCATTGACTCAGGCTTAAACTCTCCAAATTTTTGTTGAGCTAATAAAGCAGGATTAGGAGCACCTGCAGCAGCAGAAGCACCAAATGCAGTTACGCTCGCTAAAGTATAAGCAGGGTTGGTATCGAAATGGTAGTAATCTCTTAATTGAGGTAAACCTCCCATTAAACGTGTACCACCACCTACTAACAAGTTAATCCATTGGTTTTGTGTAGAAGGGAAACGATAAGCGCTTTGGTAAGAAAGACGGATATTGTTGTCTTCAGCTACTTTCACCACTGCTGAGAATCTTGGAGTGAATTTCCCTTTGAAGTTAGTGTTCTTGTCATAACGTCCAGAGAAAGATAGTTTCAAAATATCTCCAAAGAATTTCTTAGAGATTTGAGAATAAGCACCAGACTCATTGATATATAATCTTCCTGTAGTATCAGCAAATAAAGTTCCTTGAGAATTCAAAGTATACATTTTTGCACTACCACCTATTAACCAGTCAATATCATATTTATTTAAATTCAACATTTCAGTTAAATTCAAAGTACCTTCTGCAACACTTAAAGTAGACTTATCCAAGAACTTACCACCCCCTTTAGAAATAGGTGTAGAAGCAATTGTTGTGAAAAGTGAATTATCGCCTACATGACCTGTTGGTCTACCAGCATCAGCTATTAAACGTGCAGCATTGTTTGCAGCAGTATAGTCTAAGCCAGCATCTCTATATTGAGTATAAGCACCAGTATATTGTTGATACCAAGTAGCACTTGGCTTCCAAGCCTCGTTGAATAAACGAGTCGCAATAGTTGAGTTATAGGAGTTACCTGCATCTTCAATAGTTTTGTAAGCTCTTACTGTCCAGTTTTTAGACTTCAATTCAAACTTGAATTGACTCATTTTTAAATCATGTAAAGAATAACGATCAGAACCAGAATAAACAGTATTACCTGTTCCAGTATAAGCACTTAAAGATGCTTCAGTTTTATCGTTTACTTTATAGTGAATAGATCCAGTCACTTTTGTATTTTTTGCAGTTGGATCAATGATATCTTGTTCAGCATATCCTGTTCTACTAACGTTCATGTCTTTATACCAACCTTTAGCATCACCAAATAAGAAAGGAGCATAAGGTACTAAACCAGCTGTTGCTGGACTAGATCCTAAAAATGCACCATACTTTGCAAGTGTATTGTACACTGCAGAAGCACCTTGTAATTGAGCCAACACAGTACTTGCGCCAGCACCATATGCACCTGCTAATTGAGCAAGGATACCTGCTTTCACTGGAGCAATTAAGCCTGTATTAATATTCAATGTTGTTTCATCACCGTATACGTTAATACCATCGTAGTTAGGATCTGTTAATCTTGTACCAGCGATAGCACCACCGTTTCCATTTCCAGTTAATCTAGAATAGTTAGAAGTGTTCATAGGTAACCAGTCTTGCGCTTCAGTATATTGAGCACTCACTTTGTAAGCAAAGCGATCGCCAATTTTACTAGCCCATCTAACTGTATAATCTTTATAAGGAGCTTGAGGACGCTCATAGTTTCCTACGTGGTTAACCCCTTGCTTAATTTGAAAACTTAAACCTTGGTATTTGAATGGGTTTTTGCTGTTAATTAAAACAGTACCGTTCATACCACCAGAACCATATAATGCAGAAGATGCACCAGGTAATAATTCAATATTATCCACGTCCAATTCTGTTAAACCTACAATACTTGCTACTGAGAAGTTTAAACCAGGCGCTTGGTTATCCATACCATCAATCAATTGGTTCATACGTGTGTTACCACTTCCGTTAAAACCTCTTGTTGAAATACTTCTAAACATCATACTTGCAGCTACTACGTCTACCCCTTTCATTGTTCCAAGGATATCATAATAACCTGCAGCAGGTGCATTTCTTATGTTAGCAGCACTAATTCTTTCAATTGTTACTGGAGATTCTAAGATTTTCTCTGGTACTCTTGAAGCAGAAACTACCACATCAGAACCAAGCACGAAAGCTGGAGCTAAGCTAACATTTAAAGAACCTGTATTTCCATTGACAACCACTTCTTTAGAAGTAAAACCTACTGAAGAAAAAACCAAAGTATAAGGTGCTTTTTTAGTCACACTAAACTTGAAGTTTCCTTTATCATCAGTATAAGTTCCAGCATTATCCCCTTTAAGGGTTACAGAAACTGCAGCAATTGTTTCTGAAGTACTTGCATTTTTTACAGTACCTGAAACACTACTTGCATTTTGAGCATTGGCGGTAAATACTATTAAAGTAGATAGGCAAATGAACGCAAAATGGCTTAAACATTTTTTCATA
>CANCRC010000117.1 GCA_947380435.1 Chitinophagaceae bacterium | reverse complement strand
GAATTATCGAGCAGGTATATTACCGATCGTTTCTTACCAGACAAGGCCATTGATTTAATTGATGAGAGTGCGGCTAAGTTAAGATTAGAGATGAATTCAATGCCAGAAGAGTTAGATACTTTAATTAGACAAATTAGACAGCTTGAAATTGAAAGAGAAGCGATTAAAAGAGAAAACAATCCGGATCAATTAAAAGCCTTAAATATTGAAATAAGTAATTTAACTGTTCAGCAAGATACTTTAAAAGCAAAGTGGGCTGAAGAAAAAGAAATGGTGGACAAAGTGCAAAACACAAAGGCTGAAATTGAAAAATTAAAACAAGAGGCAGAAGTAGCGGAGCGTAATGGAGACTATGGTAAAGTGGCCGAGATAAGATATGGTAAAGTAAAAGAGCAAGAAACCAATTTACTTGAGTTTAGTAAACTCTTGCAAGAGATTGGCAACAATGGTAAAAGATTAATGAAGGAAGAAGTAGATGCGGAAGATATTGCAGAGAATGTGGCGAAGGCCACAGGCATTCCTGTACATAAAATGTTACAATCTGAAAGAGAAAAATTATTGCATTTAGAAGAAGAATTACATAAAAGAGTGGTGGGACAAGAAGAAGCCATTACTGCTGTATCCGATGCTATTAGAAGAAGTAGAGCAGGTTTACAAGATCCCAAAAAACCTATTGGGTCCTTCATTTTCTTAGGCACAACAGGTGTGGGTAAGACAGAGTTGGCCAAGGCCTTAGCGAATTATTTATTTGATGATGACTCTATGATGACGCGTATTGACATGAGTGAGTACCAAGAAAAACATGCTGTGTCTCGTTTAGTGGGAGCGCCTCCGGGTTATGTGGGTTATGATGAAGGAGGGCAATTAACAGAGTCGGTAAGACGCAAGCCTTATAGTGTAGTTTTATTAGATGAAATTGAAAAAGCGCATCCCGATGTTTGGAATATTTTATTACAAGTATTAGATGATGGGCATTTGACTGATAACAAAGGAAGGACGGTGAATTTTAAAAATACCATTATTATTATGACAAGTAATATGGGTAGTCATTTAATTCAAGAAGCATTCGAAGGCGTTACTGAAAAAAATCTGGAACAAAAAATTGAACAGTCGAAAGTGGAGGTAATGGCACTGCTCAAACAAACCATTCGTCCTGAATTTTTAAATAGGGTTGATGAGATTATTATGTTCTCTCCTTTACTGCAAAAACAAATGTCAGCCATTGTAAAAATTCAATTGAATAATTTAAAAGCCTTAGTGGCGGAGAATGGAATTGATTTAACGTTCAGTGATTATTTAGTTGACTATTTATCTGACCAAGGTTTTGATATGCAATTAGGCGCCAGACCTTTAAAAAGGTTAATTCAAAAAATGGTGGTGAATGAATTTAGTAAGAAAATATTGAGTGGCGAGATAGATAAAACTAAAAAAGTATTGATTGATATTTTTGATGGGGTAATTGTATTTAGAAATGAAGCATAAGTACTAGTTGAAGCTATCAATTACTAGAGTATGCTTTCAAGCACTAGCGCATTCATTCAAGCACTAGATATTAACAAGGAGGAGTCTTTGGGGACTCCGTTTTGAAATATTGCTCAGTAAATGTATATTTGAAGGGTAGTACATACTAAACTATCATTCAACTATGGCAAGTACAAAACAAGCAGCAGTAGGTTTTATTTTTGCAACTATTTTACTAGATGTTATTGGCTTGGGTATTATTATTCCAGTGGTACCTCAATTATTACAGCATTTAATGCATATCACAGACAGGTCCGATATTAGCGCTATTTCAAAACCTGCCATGTATTTGACCTTTATATATGCTGCCATGCAGTTTGTATTTGCGCCTATTTTAGGAAGTTTGAGTGACCATTATGGACGCCGTCCTATTTTACTTTTTTCTTTATTAGGTTTTGGTTTGGATTATATTTTTTTAGCATTCGCACCTACTATTGGTTGGTTATTTGTAGGTAGAATGATTGCAGGCATTACAGGCGCAAGTATTACCACAGCAGCTGCTTACATGGCCGATATTAGTGATGAAAAAACGCGCGCTAAAAACTTTGGAATGATAGGAGCTGCCTTTGGTATTGGATTTATTATTGGCCCTTTGTTAGGAGGTTTATTGGGAGAGATAGGACCTAGAATACCTTTTCTAGTTGCAGCAGGCTTAGCCTTAATAAATGCCTTGTATGGTTATTTTATTTTACCAGAGTCATTAGACAAAGAACATAGAAGAGCCTTTGATATTAAAAGAGCCAATCCTATTGCTTCTTTAAAAAATTTAAATAAGTATCCTGCCGTATTTGGATTAATTATTTCTTTGTTGTTTATATATCTAGCTTCTCATTCTGTGCAAAGCAATTGGAGCTTTGCTAATATTAGCAAGTTTGGTTGGACACCAAAAATGATTGGTATTTCATTAGGCATCATTGGTTTATTAGTGGGTTTAGTGCAAGGCGTTTTAATTCGTTTTATTAATCCTAAGTTAGGCAATGAAAAAAGTGTTTATTACGGTATAAGTTTATATGCAATTGGCTTAGTTTTATTTGCTTTTGCTTCTCAAACTTGGATGATGTTTTTATTTTTAGTGCCTTATTGTTTAGGAGGTATTTCAGGGCCTGCCTTGCAAGCTTTAATATCTTCTCATGTTCCTAAAAATCAACAAGGAGAATTACAAGGTTCATTAACAGGATTGCAAAGTTTAACCTCTATAGTGGGCCCCTCTATGATGATTGGCCTTACTTCTTATTTCTCTATAAAAAACGACCCAACTCATATCTATTTTCCAGGTGCTGCATTTTTATTAGGTGCCTTTTTTATGCTTTTAAGTGCTATAGTTGCCTATTGGGTGTTAAAACACGATACAAGTCCATCAAAGGCCTAGAATCTTGCCTTATAATCCCTTACTGTCGTTATATTTGTGGCTAAATTATACCTGTTATGTCGACGACCTTACTGTCTCAATTACAAGTGACTGCTTCATTTATTAAATCGAAAATTAATGCAACGGCAGAAACTGCTATTATACTAGGCAGTGGCTTAGGAAATTTAGCTGCTCAAATAAAGGTGGATTTTGAAATTCAATATACCGAAATACCTCATTTTCCTGTAAGTACGGTAGAAGGCCATAAAGGAAGATTAATTTTAGGTACATTGAATGGTGTAAAGGTTTGGGTAATGGAAGGTCGTTTTCATTTTTATGAAGGCTATACGGCAGAACAAGTAACTTATCCAGTTCGCGTTTTAAGATTATTGGGCGTGGTGAATTTAATTTTATCCAATGCAGCAGGTGGTGTGAATCCTCATTTTGAAGTAGGAGATTTAATGATTATAAAAGATCATATAAGTTTATTCTGTATTAATCCTTTAATAGGCAAAAATGAATCAAGTTTGGGCACGCGTTTCCCAGACATGAGTGAGCCCTATGCATTAGACTTTATTGAAAAAGTAAAAACTATTGCGAGTAAGCATCAAATAAAATTACATGAAGGTGTTTATGTGGGTGTAACAGGTCCTACATTTGAAACAAGAGCAGAGTATAAATTAATTAAAGCGGTAGGAGGAGATGTAGTAGGCATGAGTACTGTTCAAGAAAATATTGCTGCAGTGCATTGTGGTATGAAAGTATTTGCCATTAGTGTAGTAACCGATTTAGGTATAAGAGAAGACAATAATACCATTACGCATGAAGAAGTGCTGGCTGCTGCACATGCTGCAGAACCTAAGTTAACCTTAATTATTAGCGATTTAGTGAAACAAATTTCCTAATATAATTTTACACATGTTCATTTGTAAGCGCATTTTATTTTGTTTAGTCATATTTACTTTGCTTAATGTAAAAGTAGGCGCTCAAAATTTTGGCAATGCACTAAGGCCCGGAGGAAGGTCTACTGGAAATGGACAAAGTACCGATTCCTTGCAAAAAAGAGACCAGAATGCCGACTCTATTACTATTTTTTATAAGCTCTATAATAATAATGATATTCGAAAATTAGATTCTAGTATTAATGACTTTTTTGTACACTACCCCTTGCCTTATACTAGTTATAACTTAGGTAATTTAGGAACGGCCTCTAAGTCTTATTTATTTGCGACGCAAAAAAAAGGAGGCTTTGATGCTGGCTTCCATGCTTATGATGGCTATTCTTATACTTTAGCGGCCACTCCTTTTTATCAAACCACTAGGCCCTATACTGAATTGGGTTATTTATTAGGTGGAAAAGGAGAACAGTTAATTGAAGTAAAGCATACTCAAAATAAAACGCAACAATTAAATTTTTCTTTTGAATATAGATTTAGCAATTCCCCCGGGAATGTAAAAAACCAGAATGCCAACTTGAATAATATGCGTATTACGGCGCATTTTCAATCGAAGCGTAAAAGATATGAGTCCTACTTTGTAATGCTAGCCAATAAGGCAGCCTCTTCTGAAAATGGAGGTTTAGTGAAAGCTTCATTATTAGATAGCTTGTCATTGAATAACCCTTATGAATTAGAGACTAGGTTAGGGGTGAGTGGTGCCTCTTTCCGTAATCCCTTTAATACCACTATTGCGACTGGTTCTACTTATAAGAATAATACTTACTTATGGCGTCAAACCTATGACCTTGGTCAAAAAGATTCTATTGTAAAAGATACAGTGGTAATACATTTATTTTATCCAAGACTAAGGTTTCAGAACGAGGTTAAATTAGAGTCGAGTGAATTTACTTTTGAAGACAGGTCGCCTAATGAAAATAGTTATTTACAATACTTTAATTATGTGTATAATTCTAATACGAATTTAAAGTTTGTTGATAATTGGAATTTAGTAACCAATGACTTTAGTTTAATAAGCTATCCTCAAAAAAATAATGCTAATCAATTTTTACAAGTAGGTTCGGGCTATGCACATTTAGCCACTACTTTATCGAATTTACAAACTTGGTCTGACTATGATTTATATGGTTTTGGTACCTATAAGAATAAAACGAAGAACCAACTTTGGGACTTATTAGCTTCAGGTAAATTATATTTGAATGGTTACCATGCGGGAGACTACGATGCTCAGTTTTATTTATCAAGAATTTTAAATTCAAAAGGAACTTATTTGAAAATAGCTTTTCAAAATAGCAATCGAACGCCTTCTGCTAACTATTTAGGGCTTACGCAATTTCCTATGAATGCTTTAAAAGGAATTCAAAAAGAAAACACAGTAGACATGAATGGGGAAGCGGGAAATGCTGCAAAAGGTTTCAGGATTTCTTTTAACTATCAATTAATTAATAACTATAACTATTTCTCATCTAGCTTTCAACCGGCAGTATATACAAAACCTATAAGCTACATAAGTAGTTTGCTTGCCAATAAAATTAAAATTAGTAATCATTGGAATTGGTATAATGAAACTACCGTTCAAGCAGTGGATCCATCAGCGCCTATACATATCCCACTCGTTTTATCTAGACAAAGAATTGCTTTTGAAGGTAATTTTTATAAAAACCTGAACCTTTCTACCGGACTAGAAATGATTTATCATACCGACTTTAAAGCCGACGATTATATGCCTATGACAGGTCAGTTTTTTGTTCAAAATACTTATATGCTTCATAATAGGCCTACAGCCAATGCCTTCCTTCATTTTATGATTAAACGTTTCAAAGGCTATATTAGATTAGAAAACCTGAATACTTTAATTCCTACAAGCAGTTCATTAGGAAATACTTATAATTTCACCGCTAAAAATTATCCAGGCACGGGTACTTGGTTCAGGGTGGGTATTTGGTGGAATTTTATCAATTAAGATGAGATTGGTCATTCTACCCACTGACTAGAATTGCCTTTATTTTAACAGCTATTTTTTTACATAATTGAAATAGTCTGTATCTTTGAGGGAATGAAAAGGGTAATTACTATACTTTTAGTTTTATTGTATTCTGTTGCTAGTATTGGTGCAACAGCAACTACCCATTTATGTTCAGGTAAGGTAAAAAAATGCAAATGTGCTAAGCCTTCTAAAAAGGACATCTGCTGTTCTGAAAAAACAGTGTATTTAAAATCACAGGACAACCATCAGTCTCAAGCGAGTACTAATAATATTGTTAAGAAATTAAGTCTTAGCGCTACGCATGAAGTAGTTACTATTCAGAAGGTTATTTCTACCTTACTTAATAGCAAACCTTTTATTTCTAAAAAGAATTTGGTCAATACTGGGCCACCTATTTACGA
>CANCRC010000116.1 GCA_947380435.1 Chitinophagaceae bacterium | reverse complement strand
CTTTTTGCTGATGCCCAATTGAGTAGCCAAGTCATCCATGGTGACATGTTTGACCCCAGTTTGGAACATCAATTCTCGGGCTTTGTTGAGTATTCTATCTTGCATAGCTTGTTTTGGAGGCGCAAAACTACGGAAACTTAACTCGTTTTCAAAGTTTCCAGGCTTATTTTTTTATTATTTATGCCGAATGGCAAAATTGTTTGAAATTTGGGCCTTAATACTAGTCCAAATGCCCAATATCAGGCGTCAATTCATCAAGCAAAAAATATTAACTGCCCTTGCGCAGCGATTTTTTCAAGGGGTAATTGTACTTGCACCTATAGGGGTTACCATTTGGGTAGTGGTAAGTTTATTTAATTGGGTCGATAATTTTTTACCTAACCTGCTCAATTTTATATTTCCTCAACAATTCGCTTCAGTCAACGGACAAATACCTAAGGTCACTGGTCTTGGTTTTTTGGTAGCCATCGTACTTGTATTAGTAGTAGGTTGGTTGTCTTCTTTATTTTTTGTAGAAAGACTCATGTCCATCTTCGATAAAATTTTAGAAAAAACACCGGGTGTAAAAATTATTTATTCTTCGGTGAAAGATTTTTTAGAAGCCTTCGCAGGTAATAAGAAAAAATTTGATGAACCCGTTTTAGTGAATGTAGATTCTACAGATGTTTGGAGAATAGGTTTTATTACTCAAAAAAATACTGCGCATTTTGGAATGGATCAATTTGTAACTGTATATGTTCCTCATTCTTATGCGATTTCTGGTATTACTTATATTGTACCTGCTACTAGAATAAAAAAATTCCCTAAAGGGGTGAGCGCCGCAGAAGCAATGAAGTACGTAGTTTCAGGAGGTGTTACTACTGTTGACGAAGAAGAAGTTGATGCTAAAGCATCAACTGATGCAGGAGTAAAACTTTCTTCTGATACGAACAATACTAATATTTAATATATAACTCTATAATGCATTTGCACAATTTTAATTCAGGACCCTCTATTTTACCTCAAGAAGTTTTAGAAAAAGCTGCTGCAGCTATTCATAATTTTAATAATACGGGTTTATCTATTTTAGAAATAGGACATCGCACTTCTCATTTTGTGGAAGTAGTTACTGAAGCACAAACTATTGTGAAAAGATTAATGGATTTAGACGACTCCTATGAAGTTTTATTTTTACAAGGAGGTGCCACTATGCAGTTCATGCAAGTGCCCATGAATTTATTAGATGAAAACGGACTCGCGGCTATTTGTGATAATGGTGTATGGGGCAATAAAGCAGTGAAAGAAGCTAGTTTATTTGGACCTGTAAAAGTAGTATCAGATACTGGCGATAAAAAACATACTTATATTAATAAGGCTTTAGATATACCATCTAACGCTACTTATTTACATATTACGACTAACAATACAGTGGAGGGAACCCAATGGCATAGCTATCCTCAGACTTCTGCCTTATTAGTGGGAGATATGAGCTCAGATATATTTTGCAGGCCTACTAATTTTAAAGCATTCGATTTAATTTATGCAGGGGCTCAAAAAAATATGGGTGCTGCAGGAGTTACTTTAGTAGTGGTTAAAAAAGAAATTTTAGGAAAAATTAATAGAAAAATTCCTGCCATCTTAGATTACCGAAAACATATTGAAGCAGGTTCTTTATTAAATACACCTCCTGTTTTTTCTATATATGTTAGTTTATTAACCCTGCGTTGGATAGAAGCCCAAGGTGGTTTAGCTGCTATGGAAAAATTAAATCTTGCAAAATCGAATTTATTATACAATACCATTGATAGCCTTCCGGCTTATCATTGTCCTATTGCTATAGAAGACAGAAGTATTATGAATGCCGTTTTCTTTTTAACAGACAGTTCTAAAGAAGAAGCATTTTTAGCTTTATGTAAAGCAGAAGGAATGATTGGTGTGAAAGGTTATAGAACAGTGGGTGGAATAAGAGTGAGTATGTACAATGCCCTACCTTATTCAAGTGTAGAAGCTTTCTGCAACTTGATGAAATCATTCGCTGAAAAAATTTAATTCTCAACAAAAAGAACGAACTTCGCGCCCATGGCAAAAATAAGTCCCTTTGAAGCTTTACGTCCTCAGCCTCAATTAGCAAAACAAGTTGCTAGCAAACCTTACGATGTATTAAATAGTGCAGAAGCAAAAATAGAAGCAGTAGGTAATGCCTATTCTTTTTTACATATTACTAAAAGTGAAATTGGCTTAGCAGAAAACATCGATGTACATAGTCAAGAAGTATATCAATTAGCTTTAGAAAATTTAAATGCATTTATACAAAGAGATGTTTTATTTAAAGAGTCTAAGCCTTGTTATTATATCTATCAATTAATTATGGATGGCCGTGCACAAACAGGATTGGTTTGCGCAAGTAGTATTGACGACTATAATAATGATATTATTAAAAAGCATGAATTCACGCGTCCTGAAAAAGAACTAGATAGAATCAATCATATCAAGACTACTGGGGCTCAAACAGGCAATGTATTTTTAGCTTATAGAAACCAAGCAAGCATTGATGCCATTATAGACAAATGGAAAACGACTAAGAACCCAGTCTACGATTTCACAGCTGAAGACGGTATTCAACATACAGTTTGGGCAGTAAGTGACGAAACCATCATTGATCAAATCACAAACTTGTTTGCAACAGAAGTGCCTTACACTTATATAGCAGATGGTCATCATAGAGCAGCCTCTGCAGCTAAAGTAAAATTAGCTATTAGTGAAGAAGCGGTAAAGCCGGGCGATGATGCTAAAAAAGTATCTGATTATTTTTTAACGACTTTATTTCCTTCTAATCAATTAGCCATCATGGATTACAACCGTGTGGTAAAAGATTTAAATGGATTATCTGCCACTGCATTTATAGCAGCACTTGAACAAGATTTTACGATTCAAAAAGAAGAGTCGGCCTTCAAACCTACAGCCCTGCATAGTTTTGGAATGTATCTAGAAAACAATTGGTATCAATTAACAGCGAAGCCAGGAATTTATACACCCGATCCTATTGGTGTATTAGACGTAACTATTTTATCTAATACTATATTATCAAAAGTATTGGGCATTCATGATCAAAGAACCGATAAAAGAATTGATTTTGTGGGCGGCATCAGAGGATTAGCAGAACTAGAAAAAAGAGTGAACAGTGGTGAGATGGCTGTGGCTTTTAGTTTATATCCTGTAACCATCGATCAACTATTTAATATAGCCGACGCCGGCGAAGTCATGCCTCCAAAAAGCACTTGGTTTGAGCCTAAATTAAGAGATGGCTTACTTACTCATTTGATTTACTAGTAGTTATTTAATAAGTAGTGGGTAGTTTAATTATATAGTTAGGTTTACAATTAAATCTAATCAGGTTTTACTATCCTTTTCTTTGTATTTCATAGTCTATTTTCTTTTTTTTCTCCCGCTATTTTAGTATTTTGTTAGACAATATTGCTTGCCTTATGGAATATAAAAGACTATTTGATTGTGTTGAACATCAATTACAAAATTTCCCTCAAGAGGATATGTTGGCTGCCAAAGAAAATGGTCAGTGGCGTAAATATTCCACAAAGGAAGTAGCGCAAATTACCAATGAACTAAGTGCCGGTTTGTTGAGTCTTGGTTTATCTGCCCATAATTTTTCTCCAGAAGGCAGCGATAAAATTGCAGTCATAAGTACCAATCGTCCTGAATGGATATTTGGTGATTTAGCCGCCCAACAATTAGGTATTATTTGGGTACCTGTTTATCCTACTACGAATCCCTTAGAATTGACTTTTATATTAAATGACGCATCTGTACAATATATATTCGCTAGCAATCAAGAACTATATGATAAGGTTATGTCTATTAAGGATAAAGTAGATTGTTTAAAAGAGGTGTACACATTTGATCGTATTAAAGACGCTAAGCACTGGTCTGAATTAAGAAATAATGACGCTGCATTATTAGCCCAAGTAGATCAAATTAAAAAAACCATACCTGTTGAACAAGTAGCTACTTTTATTTATACTTCAGGAACTACGGGTACGCCCAAAGGAGTTATGTTAACGCATAAAAGTATTTACTTTAATTTATCGATGGGAAAAAAATCATTTCCTTTCAATGATGCACCCGACCAAAAAGTATTAAGCTTTTTACCACTGAATCATATTTTTGAAAAGCTCGCTTCTTATATTTATTTATATAGCGGCATGAGTATTTATTATGCAGAAAGCTTAGAAACCATTGGTGATAATTTAAAAGAAATTTCTCCTGACGGATTTTCTACCGTTCCAAGACTTTTAGAAAAGATGTTTGAAAAAATAATGATGAAGGGAGAAGAGTTAACGGGTGTTAAAAGAAATTTATTTTTCTGGGCTGTAGCCTTGGCTGAAAAATATGATAATTTAATTCCAGGTTCCTGGTGGTACCGCACGCAGTTAAAACTAGCTAATAAATTAATTTTTGTAAAATGGCGTGAAGCAGTGGGAGGCAATGTAAAATTTATTGTTACAGGTGGTGCGGCTTGTCAAGTGAAACTACTTCGCATTTTTAATGCAGCGCAAATACCTATCTATGAAGGCTATGGTCCTACAGAGAATAGTCCAATTATTAGTGTGAACCAACGTAACCCAGGCGGCTCTAAATATGGTACAGTAGGCCCTGTGATAGAAGGGGTGCAGTATAAATTAGAAGCAGATGGAGAGATATGTGTGGCGGGTCCTAGTGTTATGCTTGGGTATTATAAGCGTCCCGATTTAACGGCTGAAACAATCATTGATGGCTGGTTACATACCGGAGATATTGGCGTCTTGGAAGATGGTAAGTATTTAAAAATTACCGATCGTAAAAAAGAATTATTTAAAACCAGTGGGGGTAAATATGTGGCGCCTCAGCCTATTGAAAACAAAATGAAGGAGAGTCCTTTTGTTGAACAAATTATGCTGGTGGGTGATAATAGACGTTTTGTAAGTGCTTTAATAGTGCCTTCTTTTGCTAAATTAAAAGAGTGGTCTAAGCAACATGGTATTGAATATGTAAGCAATGCAGAAATTATAAAAAATACAATGGTGCTTACCATGTTACAAGATATAGTGGATGAGTATAATAAATTATTTAATCAGGTAGAGCAGGTTAAAAAGTTTGCTTTAATACCAAGAGAGTGGAATATAGATAATGGAGAAATGACACCGAAATTAAGTCTAAGAAGAAAAGTAGTATTAGGCAATTTTGAAAAAGAGATTGAGGCGATGTATGTTTAAAAAGCTTATTGAACTTTAGAAGCTAAAAACTTTTCTTTAATAATAGCTTGTACTTGTTTACCTTGAATTTTACTTTCTAGCCAAGAAATAATATCTAAGTACATAAAGGCCCTACTTTCTAATTTATTGGTAGTAAGCGGTTGCAAGGTTTCTAATAAAACAGTGAATGACTTTTTAATTGAGGCCTTACTATTCAATAAACTATTTTCTTCCCCACCACTTTGAATGGACTTTCTTAAGAAATTAAATAATACTTCTTCTACTGTACTTAAGCTTTTCATTTTATACATAAATCGGTACACCGACTTCGATAAATAATTCACCACTTCTGTATTACCCATTTCATAGTGTGCAATTAAATGTAGTAAACGCGCATAACACTGTAAGTCGTCTCTTAAATTTAATTTCCAATTAATAATTCTATTCAAGTAATCAATGGCTTTTGCAGGTTTGCCCGCACCAAAATACAAGCAAGCAATTTTATAATAAAACACCAGTACACGGTGGCTATCTAGGTATAGTTCAATTTCCTTCAACTTCGCTTCCATGGCGGGTATCATGGCCAGCCCCTCACTAAAACTACCCTCTAAAAAATGCTTATTAATCTTAGCAATATATAGGTATATAAAGCTTTGAATTAAATTATTTTTATTGTTTAGTACAATGGGTGTATTGCTATAATTTTCTAAAATAGCAATGGTTTCATTTAACTTGTCAAAGCTTCTTAAATCAAAATGAGAAGTAATTAAATTGTGTAGCCCCTTAATATATTGTGCCGTTTCAATATGCTTCATATTTTCTGTGGCATCAAATAGGTCTACCCATTTTTGAGCATACCTATAATGCATTAGAAAATCCTGTGTAATAAAACCATACCAGCAATAACATTGGTAGCGGTACATTTTTTCATAAAATCCTTCTGATGATTTTACTTTCTCCATAATCGGGTCCTGCATCAATCTGTCTAATGCAAGCCTATCCTCATCATTACGCGCATGACCATGTTGAATATACCAACCATATAATTGTAAAGAAAGGTTGGAAATTTTTGCAATATCATCTAAGCGAATATTGACTTCATCAATTTCATCACTTAATTGTTTTGCACGGTCTTGCATACTTCTTGT
>CANCRC010000115.1 GCA_947380435.1 Chitinophagaceae bacterium | reverse complement strand
AAAATTGACTTAATCATTCAGTACATGGAACGCAATGGGCATTTGAGCGAAAACTATTTCGAGCAAATTTTAGGAGGTGATGATGCCGAAACCATTGATAATTTTATCGACAAAAACCCCAACGATGTATTGGTATTTGGACCTAATGGTAAAACCGTTAGAGCCCGCACAGCCAATCAGAAAAAAATGGTTACTGCTGCCGATAAAAATGATATCATTTTTGCTATAGGACCAGCAGGTACAGGTAAAACCTATACCGCAGTGGCATTAGCAGTAAGGGCTTTAAAAAATAAATTGGTAAAGAAAATTATTCTAACCAGACCCGCTGTTGAAGCAGGTGAAAGTTTAGGATTCTTACCTGGGGATTTAAAAGAAAAAATTGATCCTTACTTAAGACCACTCTATGATGCCTTAGACGATATGATACCTGCCGATAAATTAGGATATTATATGACAACACGCACCATTGAAATTGCACCACTTGCCTATATGAGAGGTAGAACCTTAGATAATGCCTTTATTATTTTGGATGAATCTCAAAACGCCAACGACCTTCAAATTAAAATGTTCTTAACACGTATTGGTGCCAATGCAAAAGCCATTATTACAGGTGACCCTACCCAAGTGGATTTACCAAGAAATCAAAAAAGTGGATTGGAAAAAGCCTCTCGAATTTTACAAAATATTGAAGGCATTGCCCATATTCAATTAGATGAGGAAGATGTAGTAAGACATAAATTGGTAAAAGCTATTATCAAAGCCTATGATAAGGAAAGAGAAAACGAAACCGAGAACTCTTACCACCGTTAAGGCCTATCTTTACTATCGTTCATCTAAGTTATTAGAATAGAAAAGTTAAGATAAGTTTAAATAGGTGCAGAGCCTAGTATTATATACCTCGTTCCGAATTTCGGGACGGGGTATTTTTTTGTTTTCAACTGATATAATATGTAATTTTATAGCAATGTCTTTAGAAAATTTACAACAGTTCACAGTGGGGGTTGAAGAGGAGTACATGGTACTTGACCCTGCTACCAAGGAATTAAAAAGCCATCAGCAGCAGATTGTGAATGAGGGACAGAAGAAATTCAAAGACAAGATTAAGGCCGAGATGCACCAAGCGGTGGTGGAAGTAGGCACTGGCATTTGTAAAAATGTAGATGAAGTATTTGAAGAAGTTTTAGCCTTAAGAACCCACGTCTCAGAAGTTGCAAATGGACTTGGTTTTAGTATTGGGGCATCGGGCACCCACCCTTTTAGTTTATGGGAAACACAGTTGGTATCGGATCAATCCAGGTATCAAGCTATATTAAATGAATTACAGCAAGCCGCAAGAAGTAATTTAATTTTTGGATTACATGTGCATGTAGGTGTTGAAGATAGAAGCATGGCCATGCAAATTGCCAACACCGCCAGGTATTTCTTGCCGCATATTTATGCATTAAGTACGAACTCCCCTTTTTGGGAAACACGCAATACAGGGTATAAATCTTATAGAAGTAAAGTCTTTGATAAATTTCCAAGAACAGGTATTCCCGATACTTTTGAAAGTATTGAAGCTTATGAAAAATTTATTCAACTTCTTATTAAAACCAATTGCATAGATGATGGTAAAAAAATATGGTGGGACTTACGCGTACACCCTGTTTTTAATACTGTTGAATTTAGAATTTGTGATGTACCTATGACCATTCAGGAAACCATTACCATTGCTGCCTTCTTCCAAGCTATATGTGCTAAAATATATTCACTAAGAAGACAAAATATAAATTTCATTAATTACCAACGTTCTTTAATTAATGAAAATAAATGGCGTGCAAGCCGTTATGGTATTGAAGGAAAATTAATTGACTTTGGCAAAGAAAAAGAAGTGCCTATTCAAGATTTAATTTTAGAATTACTTGACTTTGTTGACTCAGTCGTAGATGAACTAGGTAGCAGAAAACATTTGGAAAAAGTAAAGGATATATTTACCAAAGGTACAGGCGCCGACCAACAATTAAAAGTGTTCCATGAAACAGGTAGCTTAATTGAAGTGGTGAAATATATTGAAACAAGCTTTTTAAAAGTATAAGCTTAGTTTGCTAAATCTGGTTTTCTCCTAATTAATTTATTACTAGCCTATCAACGCTTTATTTAGTTTAAACCAATGGTTTTACTGTGCTGCTTTAAAATCAAATAAAGTGGCTGTAAACAATCCTCTTTCTCTCTTTTTAAATACTACATCCCAATTGCCTTTGTATCTTAAAATTTTAGGAACAAGCACTCCATTAAAATAAGTCATCTCCACTTCCATTTGTACATTGAAATCATATACCCCTGCTTTATAGCTTAATGAATAGTTACGACCTAATACTTCTAAGGTCTTAGGATTAAACCAAGTAATCATTTGGTCTACCACTACTCTATTTTTATCAAAAAAGCCAAGGTCTTGTTTAGGTTGTACATCAAACACATACACCAACTGCCCATGGTAGTCGACATAATCTAATTTGTAATCATATAGCTCATGGGCCGATTCGTCGTATAAGTCTAACTTATCGCCAATAAAAGGAATACCTGCAATTTTTTTACCAGGGTTAAAAAATAACATTTTCAACTGCTCTTTTGCTTTATCAATACCTGAGCCTTTAATTTCTCTCACTTTCCCTTTTACAATATTGGTCTCTCCACAAATGGTTCCCTTGGTAAAAAACAAACTAGCATATAAAGAAGGGGTTACATAATTATAAGAACCAGAAGCATCACGTAAATTACCTGTCACTTGCTCCTCCAATACCTCCATGGTTCTACAATTGTCTTTTCTAGTTTGCTTGGTTTTACTATTTAATGTAGCCACTACTTTTTCGTTCTTATCCTTCATTTGAATAAAATTGTAAGAACTGTATCCAATAGTACGCAGTGTTTTAAAGGCTTTATAAAAACTAGTGTCTTCTTTAATTCTTTGTAAAATTTCTTTATAATCAAAATGGTTACGCACAATGGCGTCGGTTAAAGTAAAGTTTTGACCACCGTCTTTAAAGGTAGTGTCCTGTGCATTTAGTTTTGCACTGCTGCATACAAACATTACCAATATAATGCCAATATATTGAAAGCCTTTATATTTAAAACCTCTATATTTTGTATTCGTAAAATGCATAATAAATTATTTAAGTTGAATCATTTTATAATCGACTCTAATATTCCCTTTAGAAATATCATTTAATTTTCCTTGCAAAATTTTACGGCGAAGTGGCTTTAAATAATCAATAAATAATTTGCCTTCAATATGGTCGTATTCATGTAAAATAATTCTAGCCGTCATACCGTTAAAAGTTTCTGTATAGGATTTGAAGTTTTCATCCATATAAGATAAGGTAACTGTCTCAGCCCTGGTAATATCTTCTCTAATTTTAGGAATACTTAAACAACCTTCGTTGTAAACCCAATCGGTTCCTCCTGTTTCAAGCACTTTGGCATTAATAAATACTTTTTTAATACCAGGTGCGTCTGGATATACTTCATCCTCTTCTTCTCTATTAGCAAAAATTTGTTCACTATCCATTACAAATAAGCGAATATTCTTATTAATCTGCGGCGCAGCCAGTCCCACCCCATTACTTTCATACATGGTTTCCCACATGTCTTCAATTAATAAAGCCAAGCCAGGATAGTCTGCATCAATAGCAGGACTCATTTTTCTTAAAATAGCTGCACCATAGGCAACAATTGGTAAAATCATAGAATCAAATTATTAATCTAAAAAGGGGATATTGGCTGCAAAGTTATCAATAAAAGATGGCTTTACGAACGGTTGGTCAGATATTCCTGCAATAACATGGTAGCAGCCACTCTATCAATGGTTTTTTTATCTCTTCTATCGTTTTTCTTCATGCCCATTTCCACCATGGCTCTCACAGCATTTTTAGAACTATAACGCTCATCTACTGTTTGAATGGGAATGCTAGGGAATTTCTTGCCTAAATCAATGATGGCTTTTTGCACTAAGGGCGTTGCATCGGTGGGTGTATTATCTAAATTAAGGGGCTCTCCTATTAAAATAAGTTCAACGGGTTCTTTGGAAAAATAATCGGCTAAAAAAGTAAATAGGTTTTTTGTATCCACGGTAGTAAGTGCTGTTGCAATAATTTGCAAAGGATCGGTTACTGCTAAGCCGCATCTTTTTCCACCATAATCAATACAAATTATTCTAGCCAAGGTTCTTTTAATTAAAATGAATAAAATTATTATTAGCGCTCATTAGTTCTATGACCATTGATGCAATCACAAAAAAACTAAATACAATACTGGCAATTCCATTAGCCGTCATAAAGGCAATATTTACTTTAGTTAGGTCATTGGGTTTGACAATACTATTTTGATACAATAGCATACCCACAAAAACCAATAACCCCATTAAATAAACAAAATGAAAGCCCCCTATAAAATAAGCAGCTATCACAAAACTTGCAGAAAATACATGTAGTACTCTTGCAATGCTTAAAGCTTTATGTAAACCCCAATAACTTGGAATGGAATACAGCGATTGTGATTTATCAAAATCAATATCCTGCAGCGCATAAATAATATCAAAACCACTTACCCAAAATACAACGGCAAAAGAAAACAACAAGGGCAATATGGCAAAGCTGCCTGTTACTGCTAAATAAGCACCAATGGGCGCTAAAGAAAGTCCAATGCCTAAAACCAAATGACATAAATAAGTAAAGCGCTTGGTATAACTATAAAATAAAATTACAAATAGCGCTACTGGCGATAAATAAAAACATATTGAATTAATAAAAAAACTAGATAGTACAAAAACCGCCATATTAATAAATATAAATACCAGGGCTTTTTCTGCTTTAATAATACCCGCTGGAATTTCTCTTATAGCTGTTCTTGGATTTAACTTATCAAAGTGTCTATCTAAATACCTATTGAATGCCATGGCAGTAGAACGCGCGCTTACCATACAAACCAATACTAAAAAGAATTTTAAGAAAAAATGTTCTACTGGAAGTTGAGCCATCCACTGTGCTCTCACGCCTAGCACAAAACCAATAAATGCAAAGGGTAATGCAAAAATGGTATGCGAAAATTTAACCAAGCTCAAATAATTTTTTACTGCCGACATATTTTTAATTCTATTAATTATAATTTACTCTTCTATCTATACCTATCCTATTTCTTCTACACCTAACTTATTTCTATTAATAACTATCTCACCATCTCCCATAAAACAATAGCCGCGGCTACTGAAATATTTAAAGAATGCTTCATGCCATATTGTGGAATTTCAATGGCTCCATCACAAATAGCCAATACATCATCGCTCACTCCTTCCACTTCATTACCAAACACAAAGGCTAATTCTTTATTTGATTCTTTATTAGCATCATCATTGGATGCGTTACTTAAGTAGGTTTTGAAGTTTTCCAAAGATATAGATCCCTGGGTTTGTTCAATGGCAAATACTTTATAACCTTGTTCTTTTAAAGCAGTGACTGCATCAAAGGTATTTTCATAATAGACCCAGTCTACCGATTCAGTGGCGCCTAAGGCTGTTTTATGAATATCTCTATGAGGAGGCTGAGGTGTAAACCCACAAAGGCAAATACCTGAAATTAAAAAAGCATCGGAGGTTCTAAAAACACTACCCACATTGTGCATGCTACGGATATTATCCATGACCACCACCAGGGGCTTTTTGTCGGCCAATTTAAAGTCGGCCACCGACTTTCGTCCCAACTCGTCCATGCTTAGTTTGCGCATATGCAAAAGTAGGCTTTTTATGAAAAATTATGTAGGTTTGTCCACCATGTCAAAATCAAGTGCCGATACGCCACTCATGCAACAACACCGGGCTATTAAGCAAAAATATCCCGATGCCATTTTGCTATTTCGCGTGGGCGATTTTTACGAGACATTTGGTGAAGACGCCATTGTTGCCTCCAAAGTTTTAGGCATTACCCTTACCAAAAGAAATAATGGAGCTGCATCTTCTAGTGAACTAGCAGGTTTCCCCCACCATTCTTTAGATACTTATTTACATAAATTAGTGAAAGCTGGGCACCGTGTAGCTATTTGTGATCAGTTAGAGGATCCTAAATCGGTAAAAGGAATTGTAAAAAGAGGTGTGACAGATATGCTTACCCCAGGTATTGCCACCAACGATAAATTATTAGAACATAAAAACAATAATTTCTTAGCAGCCATTTATGTTGAAAATGAAAAAGGTGGCATTGCTTTTTTAGATATTACTACGGGAGAATTTTTAATTGCAGAAGGCAGTACCGACTATTTAGATAAATTATTACAAAGTTTACAACCAGCAGAAATTTTACACCCTAAAAATTATCAGGCCGCTTTTAAAGAAAGTTTTGGTAATGGATTTTATACCTATGGACTAGATAGCTGGATATTT
>CANCRC010000114.1 GCA_947380435.1 Chitinophagaceae bacterium | reverse complement strand
TCCTCATCATTACGCGCATGACCATGTTGAATATACCAACCATATAATTGTAAAGAAAGGTTGGAAATTTTTGCAATATCATCTAAGCGAATATTGACTTCATCAATTTCATCACTTAATTGTTTTGCACGGTCTTGCATACTTCTTGTAATATGCAAGGACTCAATTTTCTTTTCTAAAAATAAAACCTGCAACAAATAAGTAACCTGATTATTTTGCTTGGTTAAAGATTTTATTTTTTCAAGCACGCGTAAGCTTTGAATGTATAAACCTTTATTGTATAAAATTTTAGCGTGGTCTAATTGCTCGTGAATTTGTAAATCAATATTTTCATTTTGCTTCACTACTCTTAAGCTAGATAAAATTTGATCGTATAAATGGGCCTTTAAATTAGAGAGTTGTTGTTTTGAAATAGACTCGTTTTTGCGTAGCAGTTCCTCCTCGTCGTATACCTTCATTTTATCTAGGGCATCAAAAAGCTGAATAGTCTTTAAATCGGCAGAGGCTGAATTGCGCTTCACATACAATTTGAAATTGCGCTTTTCGGCCCTTTCCAAGGATTTAACCAAAATAAATATTGCCTCCGTACTTAGGTTGGGCATCGTAGCTAATTTTAGTTCAAGTTATTGAATATCAATCATTTAATCAAATTTTGACCCCATTACACATTGTAAATTAACCATAATTATGATGTGAATTACTTGTGAATAGTCGGTAAATTTGAACAATATACGGGCCAAAAGCCCGTTTTCTATCTGTAAGATGTTCATAATCAATAAGATGCTTGAGATTGAAGCCCTCAAAATTCATTCAAAAAGGCATTGGCTTAATAACTAAATAAACGAATTAACGATGAGTCAAAAAGTGTTCATATTTGATACTACACTAAGAGACGGCGAGCAGGTTCCAGGATGTAAATTAAACACCCAAGAGAAATTGGCTTTAGCGGTTCGATTAGAAGAATTAGGTGTAGATATTTTAGAAGCTGGTTTCCCTGTTTCCAGCCCAGGCGATTTTGAATCGGTGAATCAAATTGCAAAGACTTTAAAAAATACAGTGGTTTGCGGATTATCGCGTGCAGTACAAAACGATATTGAAGTAGCCGCTGCTGCTTTAAAACCTGCCAAGCGTTTTAGAATTCATACAGGTATTGGTACATCTGATTTACATATCAAATATAAATTCAACGCAACGCGTGAAGAAATTATTGAACGTGCAGTGAGTGCTGTTAAATTAGCGCGCAACTTTACAGACGATGTAGAATTTTATGCAGAAGATGCAGGCCGTACCGACAATGAATATTTAGCAAGAGTGATAGAAGCAGTGGTGAAAGCAGGTGCAACTACTTTAAACATTCCCGATACAACAGGTTATTGTTTGCCTTATCAATACCAAGCTAAAATGGAATACTTGGTAAACAATGTTAAAAATATTGATAAAGCAATTTTGTCTTGTCATTGTCATAACGATTTAGGATTGGCCACCGCCAATTCAGTAGCAGGTGTAATGGGTGGTGCAAGACAAATTGAGTGTACCATTAATGGATTAGGGGAGCGTGCAGGTAATACAGCACTGGAAGAAGTAGTGATGGTTTTAAATCAACACAAGGACTTAGGTTATTATACCAATATTAATACAAGGCTTCTAAACCCTATCAGCCATGAGGTTGCAGAGATTATGCGTATGGGCGTACAACCCAATAAAGCTATTGTGGGTGGCAATGCATTTTCACATTCATCAGGTATACATCAAGACGGATTTTTGAAAGAAGCACAAACTTATGAAATCATCGATCCAGAATTAGTAGGCGCAGAAGCGAGTAAAATTGTTTTAACTGCAAGAAGTGGACGCAGTGCCTTAGCGCATCGTTTACAAAAACTAGGTTATCAGTATACCAGAAATGATATCGATATTTTATATCCCACTTTTTTACAATTAGCAGATAAAAAGAAAGAAGTTACACAGGATGATTTAGTAGAAATAGCTACATCATATTCAAAATAAGAGAAAGAATAAAAAAGAATTAATTAAAAAGAATAATAGTAATTCAGAAGAAAGTAAAATAGAAAGACTAAACGAAAGAAAGTAGTACAATGGGAAAAACAATATTTGATAAAATTTGGGACAAGCATGTTGTCAAGATTATTGAAGGGGGTCCTTCGGTATTGTATATCGATAAGCATTTAATACATGAGGTTACTAGCCCACAAGCCTTTAGTGGAATAGAAAAAAGAGGCGCTCCATTATTTAGACCCAATCAAATTGTAGCCACTGCGGATCACAATGTGCCTACGATGAATCAGCACTTGCCAATTGCCGATCAATTATCAAAATTTCAAGTAGATACTTTAATAGAGAACTGTAAAAAACATGGCGTTGAATTATACGGACTAGGACATCCTAATCAAGGTATTGTGCATGTCATAGGCCCTGAGTTAGGTATTACACAACCAGGCATGACCATTGTATGTGGTGATAGTCATACCTCTACCCATGGCGCATTTGGCTCTATTGCATTTGGTATTGGTACTAGTGAAGTGGAAATGGTTTTTGCTGCACAATGTGTAATGCAAACTAAGCCTAAGGTAATGCGCATTAATATCGAAGGCAGTTTACAAAATGGAGTTGTATCAAAAGATATTATTTTATACATCATTGCAAAAATATCTGCAAGTGGTGCCACAGGATACTTTGTTGAATACGCAGGCTCTGCTATTCGTGCATTAAGCATGGAAGCAAGAATGACTATTTGTAATATGAGTATTGAGATGGGCGCACGCGGTGGCATTATTGCACCCGATGAAACTACTTATACGTATATGAAGGGAAGACCTTTTGCACCGCAGGGTGAAAATTGGAATAAGAAATTAACGCAGTGGAAAGAACTTTATTCCGATGCCGATGCAAAATTTGATCTTGAAATAAATATTAATGCAGCGGATATTGACCCTATGATTACTTATGGAACCAATCCAGGTATGGGCTTATCTGTAACAGGAAAAGTACCTACCATGGATAGCATTAGCGATCCTACAGAAAAACAAAACTTTGAAAAAGCATTAGCCTATATGGGTTTAGAAGCGGGACAAAGTTTATTAGGTATGCCAGTTCAATATGTATTTATTGGATCTTGTACGAATTCACGCATTGAAGATTTTAGATTGGTTGCCAGTATTATCAAAGGCAAACAAAAAAATGCTTCCGTGAAAACTTTAATTGTACCTGGTTCACAAGAAGTGGCTAAACAAATTAAAGCAGAAGGCTTAGATAAAATATTTACAGCAGCGGGTATTGAAATAAGACAGGCAGGATGTAGTGCTTGTTTAGGAATGAATGAAGATAAAATACCAGCAGGTGAATATTGTATAAGTACTAGTAATAGAAACTTTGAAGGCCGTCAGGGTGCTGGGGCTAGAACTTTATTAGCAAGCCCACTAACAGCAGCAGCGGCACTATTAACAGGAAAGATTACTGACATTAGAACTATGTTAAACTAAAAAATAAAGACTGACTATATAATATAGTTATAAATAAAATTATAGTATGCAATCATTACAAAAAATATCTAGCAGATTTATTCCACTACGCGTTGAAAACGTAGACACGGATCAAATCATACCTGCGCGTTTTTTGAAAGCGACTACGAAGGAAGGCTTTGGTAAAAATTTATTTCGTGATTGGAGATATGAAAACGATGATGAGTCTAAACCAAAAACCGATTTTGTTTTAAATCAAAAACAATTTAGTGGCGAGATATTAGTAGCTGCTAAAAATTTTGGATGTGGTTCTTCGCGCGAACACGCAGCATGGTCTATTCAAGACTATGGGTTTAAAGTAGTGGTGTCCAGCTTTTTCGCAGATATCTTTAAAAACAATGCTTTAAATAATGGGGTCTTGCCTGTAACGGTATCAGATGCTTTTTTACAAGCCATCTTTGCGCAGTCAGCAGAATCTACTTTAACCATTGATTTAGAAAAGCAAACCATTACCATTGATACAACAGGGTCTTCTGAAAGTTTTGAAATTAATGCGTATAAGAAAACTTGTATGTTAAATGGCTATGACGATATTGATTATTTATTAAGCATGAAAGAAGAGATAGAAAAGTTTGAATTAAACCATAACAAGTAATTGAAGAAAATATATTAGTAGATCATTAATAAGATAACAATAGTAGATAAATAATTAGTAAATATATAATTAGAGATAAATTTTTATCATAATGAAAAAGAAAATAGCAGTCATCCTGGGAGATGGCATTGGTCCAGAAGTAACAGAGCAATCTATTAAGGTATTAAATATTATTGCTAAACAATTCAAGCATGAGTTTAGTTATGAGCATGCTTTAATGGGTGCTATTGCCATTGATAAAACTGGAAATCCCTTACCAGATGAAACCATTAAAATATGTTTAGCTAGCGATGCAATTTTATTTGGAGCCATTGGCGATCCTAAATATGATAACGACCCTACTGCTAAAGTACGTCCTGAACAAGGTTTATTAAAGCTTAGAAAAGAATTACAATTATTTGCCAATATTCGTCCGGTTAAAACTTATGAGACCTTACAACATCTTACCCCTTTAAAACCAAGGATACTTGAAAATGTAGACTTCATTATTTTTAGAGAATTAACAGGTGGTATTTATTTTGGAGATAAAACTTTAAGTGCCGATGGCACAGTAGCAACTGATAACTGTTCTTATTCAGTAGCAGAAATTGAACGCATAGCGCATTTAGCTTTTCAATATGCACAAAAAAGAAAAAAGAAATTAACCTTGGTAGACAAAGCCAATGTTTTAGAAACTTCAAGACTATGGCGTAAAGTGGTACAAAAAATTGCGGGTGAATATAAAGATGTCACAGTTGATTATTTATTTGTAGACAATGCGGCCATGCAAATTATTTTAAACCCAGCTCAGTTCGATGTGATCTTAACAGAAAATTTATTTGGAGATATTATTAGTGATGAAGCATCTGTATTAGCAGGTTCTTTAGGTATGTTACCTTCAGCATCTGTTGGAAACACAGTGGCTTTGTTTGAACCCATTCATGGTTCTTATCCGCAAGCCAAAGGAAAAGATATTGCAAATCCAATGGGATCTATTTTATCTGCAGCTATGTTACTCGATCATTTAAGCATGCAAAAAGAAGCCAGTATTGTAAGAGAAGCTGTGGACTGGTGTTTGAGCAATAAGTTTGTTTCAAAAGATATTGACGCCTTAAATAGCTATAGCACTTCAGCAATTGGCGATTTAATATGCGAGTATATCGAAAAACAAGTAACGGGTGAGGGACATGTGCATCATGAAAGATTACATAAGTCCACCATCATCTAACAAACATTCGTCTTAAGGTTAGACGATAAAAGGGGCGTAATTTTACAAATGGTTTTTTAAAGAAAAAATATGGAACTAAATAAATATTCTAAAACAATCACACTCGATCCAACGCAACCAGCAGCGCAGGCTATGTTTTATGGAATTGGATTAACCGATGCCGATTTACAAAAAGCGCAGGTGGGTGTGGTGAGTATGGGCTATGATGGTAATACTTGTAATATGCATTTAAATGCACTCGCTGATGATATTAAAAAAAGTATTTGGGAGAATGATTTAGTAGGACTTACTTTTCATACCATTGGTGTGAGTGATGGCATGAGTAATGGTACACCTGGTATGCGTTATTCATTAGTAAGTAGAGATGTGATTGCAGATAGTATTGAAACAGTTTGTGGTGCACAATATTATGACGCCTTAATAGCAGTACCAGGTTGTGATAAAAATATGCCAGGTTCTTTAATTGCGATGGGAAGATTAAACCGTCCTTCTATTATGATTTACGGAGGAACCATTGCACCGGGTCATTACAATGGACAAGATTTAAATATTGTTTCTGCCTTTGAAGCACTTGGACAAAAAATGGCAGGAGAATTAACTGAAGCCGATTTCAAAGGTATTATACAACATGCATGTCCGGGTGCTGGTGCTTGTGGTGGAATGTATACAGCTAACACAATGGCATCGGCTATTGAAGCAATGGGCATGAGTTTACCTTATTCATCTTCTAATCCTGCATTAAGTGAAGAGAAGCAACAAGAATGTAAGGATGCAGGCAAGGCCATTCGTTTATTATTAGAACGCGATATAAAACCTCGTGATATTATGACACGCAAAGCATTTGAAAATGCAGTAGCGGTGATTATGGTATTAGGAGGAAGTACCAATGCAGTACTACATATGATTGCCATGGCGAAAAGTGTGGGCGTATCTTTTACCCAAGACGACTTTCAAGCCATTAGTGATAAAATTCCAGTACTTGCCGATTTTAAACCATCGGGAAAATATTTAATGCAAGACTTACATCAGTATGGAGGTGTGCCTGCTGTGATGAAATATATGTTAGCACAGGGTTGGATACATGGAGACTGTTTGACAGTCACAGGAAAAACCATGGCAGAAAATTTAGCAGCTGCACCCGATTTAGATTTTA
>CANCRC010000113.1 GCA_947380435.1 Chitinophagaceae bacterium | reverse complement strand
GCTGCGTATTCACGCGTGTATTGAGGAGCACCTCCACCTAATACTAATTCATAAGCAGGAAGTGAGGCTTCTAAAACCCCGTTCATATAAAAATCTAATAAACCGTCGTCGGTTACTTCACCAATATTAGAACAAGACAAATCCCATTTTTCAAACACTGCTAATACTTGTGCTTCTTTACCTTTTTCTACCACCATCAACATTCTTTCTTGGCTCTCACTTAATAATAATTCCCAAGCCTTCATGTTTTGTTGACGCGTAGGAACTTTATCTAAATCAATGCGCATACCTACTTGCCCTTTTGCACTCATCTCTGCAGTAGAACAAATAATACCTGCTGCACCCATATCTTGCATACCTACTACTCCACCTGTTTCAATTACTTCTAAACAAGCTTCTAATAATTTTTTCTCTTGGAAAGGATCGCCCACTTGCACTGCAGGTAATTCTTCTACACTATCCGCTGTAATTTCTGCAGATGCAAAACTTGCACCACCAATACCATCTTTACCAGTGGCACTTCCTACAAAAAATACTGGATTGCCTTTTCCTAATGCAATGGCACTAACTGTTTTACCAGCTTTTACAATTCCCACACTCATTGCATTCACTAATGGGTTGGTATGATAACACTCTTCAAAATATAATTCACCACCTACTGTAGGTACACCAAAACAGTTTCCATAATGTCCAATACCATGCACAACACCTGCTAGTAAACGTTGTGTTTTTTTATCTTCTAATTTTCCAAAACGCAAACTATTCAATGATGCAATAGGTCGCGCACCCATGGTAAAAATATCTCTTTGAATTCCACCAACCCCAGTGGCAGCACCTTGAAAAGGCTCCAATGCACTTGGGTGGTTATGAGATTCTATTTTAAATACAACTCCGTAATCATTTCCAATATCCATCAAGCCCGCATTTTCTTCACCAGCTGCTACCAACATTCTACCTCCATCACGAGGTAAAGTTTTTAACCACTTGATAGAATTTTTATAACTACAATGCTCTGACCACATTCCACTAAAAGCACATAGCTCAGTAAAATTAGGCGTGCGTCCTAGTTTCGTTTTTATACTTTCAAATTCTTCAGGCGTTAATCTTAGTTGCTGGGCGGTTTTGACGGTAATTTCCATTAGTGTTTTCTTATTCTTTATAGATGACGCGAAGGTACAAAAGGGATATGGAAGCTTATGCTTCATTTACCAACATCATCACCATTAAAATGTGTAAGAAAAACTTGCTTATTGATAACCAATTGATTGGACTATAAATTAATATTAATAAATTATTTAATGTTTATATTTTATGCATAAATATGAATAAATCTGAGTTTTTATTTTTTCAATAATACAATTCTTTATTATTTTCGTGCCGAAATATAGAATTTAGAAGCTATTTCATCATATATTTTATTTTATTAATATTTAAAAACCCACCCTATGGCAGTTTCAAAACTAGAGTACATCTGGCTAGATGGTTACAAACCAACTCAATCATTAAGAAGTAAAACAAAAATCGAAAAAGATTTCAGTGGCAAATTAGCCGATTGCGATATGTGGTGTTTTGATGGTTCTTCAACAGAACAAGCACCAGGAGGTTCAAGTGACTGTTTATTAAAACCCGTTTTCATTTGTAAAGATCCAGGTCGCAGAGATGCTTACTTAGTAATGTGTGAAGTATTAAGTTCTGATGGTACAGCTCATTCTACTAACGGAAGAGCTACTATCGAAGATGATGATAATGATTTTTGGTTTGGTTTTGAACAAGAATATTTTTTATGGAACCCCGCTACTAATAAACCATTAGGTTTTCCAGAAGGTGGTTACCCAGGACCACAAGGACCTTATTATTGTTCAGTAGGTGCGAACAATGCTTATGGAAGAAATATTGTTGAAGAACACTTAGACGCCTGTATTGACGCAGGTTTGAACATAGAAGGAATTAATGCAGAAGTAGCTGCAGGACAATGGGAATTTCAAATTTTTGCAAAAGGTGCCAAAGAAGCAGGAGATCAAATTTGGATTGCTCGTTACTTATTAGAAAGAATTGGTGAAACTTATGGAGTATCTATTAACTGGCATTGTAAACCATTAGGTACTTTAGATTGGAATGGTTCTGGTATGCATGCGAACTTCTCTAACACTACATTAAGAACTTGCGGTAAGAAAGAAATATATGATACTATTTGTGAAGCCTTCCGTCCTGTCGTAAAAGAACATATTGAAGTATATGGTGCAGACAATCATTTAAGATTAACCGGTAAACATGAAACAGCAAGTATTCATGATTTCTCTTTCGGTGTTTCTGACAGAGGCGCTTCTATTCGTATTCCGATTGGTGCGGTAGAAAAAGGTTGGAAAGGATGGTTGGAAGATCGTCGTCCAAATTCAGCAGCAGATCCTTATAAGGTTGCCGCTAGAATTATCAAGACTGTTAAAACTGCAAAGGTCTAGTAATCAAGGATTTTTTAGATATATCCAAGATAAATTGTGTTTTTTAATTGAATCCCCCGAGAAATTGGGGGATTTTTTGTTGATTACTCCTACTTAAATGCGCATACCTTTGGTTAATTCTCAAATATAAAAAATAACTATATGTCTTTAAGATTCGATGCCGTCAATCATGTAAGTCATGACCGTTCTAATAACCCAGAAGTACATTCTCAAAAAATTACCGCCATTTTTGGTGAAAGCGTTTTTAACGTAAAAACGGCTAGAGAATATTTAAGCGATGAAGCTTATAAAAGTTTAGTGAACAGTATTAAAGGTTCTAAAAAAATTGAAAGAAATGTAGCAGGGCAAATTGCAACAGGCATACGTGCATGGGCAGAGGCGAAAGGTGTTACACACTTTACCCATTGGTTCCAACCTTTAACAGGAACTACTGCAGAAAAGCATGATTCATTTTTTACATTAAAATCAGATGGTACTGCTATTGAAGAATTTGATGGCGCTGCTTTAATACAACAAGAACCAGATGCATCAAGTTTCCCAAATGGTGGATTGAGAGCGACATTTGAAGCAAGAGGTTATACTGCATGGGATCCTTCTTCTCCCCCATTCATCATTGAAATTGGTAATGGTAAAACATTATGTATTCCTACCATCTTCATTGCATACACTGGAGAATCATTAGATTATAAAGCGCCATTAATGAAGGCGACTGAAGCTTTAAATAAAGCAGCCGTAACTGTTTGTAATTTATTTGATAAAAATGTAAGTAAGGTAACGCCTACTTTAGGTTGGGAGCAAGAATATTTTGTAATTGATGAAGCCTTAGTAAATGCAAGACCCGATTTAGTACAATGCGGAAGAACCGTTTTTGGTGCAGCCCCTGCTAAGGGACAACAATTAGAAGATCATTATTTTGGATCTATTCCAGAAAGAGTCTACGCTTTTATGCGTGACTATGAAAATGAGTCTTATAAATTAGGTATTCCTTTAAGAACAAGACATAATGAAGTAGCGCCTGCTCAATTTGAGTGTGCTCCAATTTTTGAAGAAGTAAATATTGCGGTTGACCATAACATTTTATTAATGGATGTAATGAGTCGTGTTGCTAAAAGACATCATTTAGTAGTACTACTTCATGAAAAACCATTTGCTGGTATTAACGGAAGTGGTAAGCATAATAACTGGAGTTTAGCAACCGATACTGGAGTGAACTTATTAGCACCTGGTAAAACACCAAAGACTAATTTAATGTTCTTGACTTTCTTTGTCAATACTATTAAAGCCGTGCATGATTACGCCGATATTTTAAGAGCCTCTATTGCTTCTGCATCTAATGATTTCAGATTAGGCGCTAACGAAGCACCTCCTGCAATTATTTCTGTATTCGTAGGTGAGTATTTAACGAAAGTATTGAACGATGTGGAAAGTCGCGTGGGTACTAAGTTTGACGAGCAAGATGAAGCTATCTTAAAATTAGATTTACACCGTAGCATTCCTGAATTATTATTAGACAATACCGATCGTAACCGTACCTCTCCCTTCGCTTTCACTGGAAATAAATTTGAATTCCGCGCGGTGGGTTCTACTGCTAACTGTGGCCACCCAATGACAATTTTAAATACCATTGTGGCAGATACTTTAAACAAATTTGCAGCAGAAGTAGATACATTAATTGAGAAAGGTGATAAGAAAGAGATTGCGATTATGCAAGTCATTCAAAAATACATTGTCTCTAGTAAAAAGATTTTATTTGAAGGCGATGGTTATAGCGAAGAATGGCATAAAGAAGCAGAGAAAAGAGGCTTGCCTAATTTAAAGACAACGCCTGTTGCATTAGATGCGATGGTAACTGAGAAAGCAAAGAAATTATTTAAAGAAAATAATATTTACTCTCACAGTGAGTTAGAAGCACGTTATGAAATTGAATTAGAAAAGTACATTAAAAAAGTACAAATTGAAGCGCGTATTATGGGCGACTTAGCTACTAACCATATTATTCCTTCTGCACTTAAATATCAAAACGAGTTATTGAAAAATGTAAGCTTACTGCGTGAAGCAGCCTTACCAGAAAAATTATACAAAGGTCAGTTGGCTTTATTAAAAGATGTAAGCACACATATTCAACAGGTATATGATAATGTAGATGCGATGGTGGAAGCGCGTAAAGTAGCCAACAACATTGTAAATTCAAGAGAAAAAGCCATTGAATACGAGGCAAAAGTAAAAGCACAATACTTTGATAAGATCCGCTACCACGTTGATAAATTAGAGCAATTGGTAGATGATGAATTATGGACCTTGCCTAAGTACAGAGAATTATTGTTCTTACGTTAATTAAAAGTAATACCCCAAAGTGATAAAGTACAAAAGGCTCCGAAATATCGGAGCCTTTTTAATATCATTATTGTTAGTTTTATAGGTGCTTATTTTAAAATTTAAGCACCTATAATACTATTAGGCTCCGAAATATCGGAGCCTTTTTTATATCAGCAAGATTATATCTCGTACTTTAAAATTAACCAATAGTATATTTAATATTACTGCATATTCAGAACTTGATTTACTGTTGGCATAAGCACAATACGAATGCGGCGGTTATGTTCACGTCCTATTTTGGTATTATTATCATCAATCGGTAAATATTGGCCTCGCCCTGCAGCAATGATTCGTATAGGATCAATCTTGTATTTTGATTGTAAAACCTTTGCTACAGCAGTAGCGCGATTTACACTCAGCGTCCAGTTATCATTTTCGGTTTTCGATTTAAATGATTTATTATCGGTATGACCTTCAATCATTAAAGTCAAATTAGGCTGAGATTGTAGTAATTGAACCAATGATTCTAAAGCTTGCTTTGATTTTTTAGAAAGGGCTTTACTACCACTGTTGAATAAAATTTTATCTGAGAAATCAACAAACACATAACCTTTGTTTAGTTTCACTTCCGATTCGGTTCCTGTATATTTTTTCAAGTTAGCTTTAAAATTGGCTAGCCAATTATCATTAGTGAAATTGGAAGCGCTCACATTTTTAATACCTACTAATTCCGATTTACTAATCAAGGACGAGCCTAGCATTTGATTTAATAAAATATCCCCGTCCGACAATACAGGTGGCTTCGCAGCAATTGCATGATAATAACTAATACTGTCATTAAGGCTTTTTACATTTGCATTTAGCATTAATAGGCTATTCGCATAATTTGCAACTGTGTCGTTTAATTTATTGTATAAACTATCGTACTTATTACTTAACAAGGTATTAACCTCTAAGGATTCAGATAGTTTTCCTGGAGGGATACAGGAGACAAGAGCAAATAATGCGACTAATGTAATTAAAAATTTATTCATGTAAAATTGTTTATAATCCAAATCTTGATTTTTGAGCTGAAAAATTGCTACTAATTTCAGAGGCGCTCAATGCCTTATTGTAAAATTTATATCTTGAAATCTTTACTTGCTGAACAGTCGTTGAAGTATTTGTAGGTGGATTGCCTAAATACAATGGCTTAACAGCATTTGCACCCATCAAATTATTATTATTTATATTAGTATGTAAACCTTGTAAAACTCCATTTAAGTAAAGTGCTGCTGTATTACTGGAATATACCACTGTAATTACATACCATATATCATTTGTAAATTGATAGCTTTGGAAATTATCTCCAGCTGGGGAAAAATTAATTGTCCCCCCCTGTACACCAATATAAGCTCCTCTTTGATTAAAACCAATACCATCGGCAATACTAACAAAAGGGGTAGTCGTCCATAAACCCTTATTTGGAATTTTAGCGATCACTTCCATACTCCAAGCAGTTGTTGCCCCTGTATTGATACTGATAGTACCATATTGTTGCAAGTCGCCTGTAGTTGGTTTATTAAAATACAAATTAGCCGTATTCCCGCTTTCGAAAGCTGGGGAATTAGTTAGTATAGCATTATAAGTAGTACCACCAGTTCCTAAATTTGTCCAAGTTGAACCTGTCCCTGGATAACTACTTGCATCTGTTGCATCTAAATTTACTATTAAACCATCACTTACAAATTTGAATGGATTCAAAGGAGAACTTGTTGCTAAACCTGCGGTGGTAGAAGCCCCATTATAATTCGTAACGGTTACTCCGTTAGTAGAATTGTCTT
>CANCRC010000112.1 GCA_947380435.1 Chitinophagaceae bacterium | reverse complement strand
TCGTTTACGTCCATTTTATTTTTGAAACTTAAGCATCAAATTAGGCTTAATAGCATGTTGATAGTTTGACTTATCCCATACTGCAAAACCAAATGGTTGATCTTGTAAACTTGTAAAATCAATATCTTGTTTCAATACATCACCAGTTTTTAATTTTCTTTTATATTCAACAATATATCCTGTACCTGTATAAGTAGTTACACAATCAATATCGGCACGACCATTTTTTAATGGAGAGACGATTACAGAAGGAACACATTTTGCACCAATGGCACTTGTTGCATCTGTACCTAATCTTTGGTAATCTGTTCCAGTTGTAGGATCAATGGTTCCACCACTATAAGTTAATACACCAGTAGCGCTTACTGCAGTCACTTTTTTAGCAGCACCCCCAGTTACGGTATCTGCAATAGTTATATAGTTACCAGTTGAATTCGGTATCACATATAATGGAACTGCAACGCTTGCACCTGTTCCATCTAATTTTAAATTTTGTGTATTTGCAAAAGAGCCTTGTGTGGCATCTGCAGTATAGACAGGTCTGAAAGGCCATACAGTACTTGTACTTCCAACAATTAAATCATCTGCGTGACGTCCATTGGCATTACCTCCTGTTATATTCGTAATAGCAGGTCCACCTGCCCAATCTTGATAGTTATCATCCATTTTACCATAACTTAAACCTTTACTTGGTTGCATCCACCACATATCAATTTTTTCATTCGCTCCATTCGTATAGTGATTGGCACTTGCTGAATTAGATCTATAAGTGGGACTAGTTACTAAACTATCTAATGCTGTTTTACCAACTTTAGCAACCAATGTACCTACTGCAGCATAATCATTATAAGGAGTGAATACATGGCAGCTTGCATAACAAGTTTGGGTTGTAAATTTTGGCGTTGAATTATCTATATTCCATAACATTGCAATTTTATCTTCTCCAAAACCTTCTCTTGTTAAAATACCATTTGCATCATAGGTTCTAGCACTTCCTTCTTTAGCCCATAATTTAGTCGTTGGGTTAAAATACCAAGGGGCTACTTTTTGGCTTTGGTCTTTATCGGCATATTCTGCTAAAAAATAAATATACTGATCGTCATACATAGCTCTTAATGTAACAGGATAAGTATCTCCAATATACCCTGCAAATAAACCATTACCCGGATCGGGTACTGCAGGAATAAAATCCAATTTTTGAGCATTTGCCCATATTAGATCCACCACACCATCAATAGTGGGTGCCGTAGCGGTTTTTAAAGCAAGCAAATCGGTAGTATTTTTAGTCGCAGTAGATACGACCACTTGGTCTGTTTTAGTGCAGTACATAAAAAATAGTACTACGAAACTAAATAGCGATACAATTTTTAAAATTTTCATACATTATACATTTATGGTGAACGTTTAAAATCCAGGAGCAAAGGGACAAAACTTTAAAAGCCTGCTCAATGACGCTCCTCAGTTAATTATATGATAGGAATCATAAATAGCTTAATTATCCTTAATTTTATAGCATAAGCATACATACTATGAATCCCGCTTTTTCTACCTTCCGCCGTTTAATTACCAACCCTATTTCTTTTGGCTTTTTTTTATTTACAAAATTGCCAGCCGCATTTTTTGCGGGTTTAAGAATTCATTATTTCGATGACCGTAAATGTGTAGTGCGTATTCGATACTCTTGGTTTAGTCAAAACCCTTTTCAATCTATTTATTTTGCAGTGGAAGCCATGGCTGCAGAAATGACCTGCGGCATGCTAGCCTTTGCTCAAGTATACCAAAGGGTTCCTAAAATAAGTATGCTGGTGGTGGGTACGCAGGCCAATTTTTTAAAAAAAGCAACAGGTACTGTTTTATTTAGCTGTGAAGATGGCTTAGCTATTCAAGAACTTATTAAAGAAACAATTGCAACCGGTGAAGGAAAAACATTAATTTGTAAGTCGGTGGGCAGGAATGAGAAGGGAGAAGTGGTTGCCGAATTTAATTTTACATGGAGTTTTAAAGCAAAAAAATAATTCAATTTTATAAAAACAATATAATGAAAAAAAATAAAACAAATTTGTTAGCACTCATATTGAGCTGTTTACTTATAGTAGTTATGAGCGGTTCTTTACCAGCTCAAAATGCAAACCCTCCAGGTTTGAAGTACATTAAAGAAACTGAGTTAAAGAAAGATTTATACGCCTTAGCCGATGCGCATTTCAATGGTAGATCGGCTGGTACTTTAGATGAGTTAAAAGCCTCTATGTGGTTAGTAGAAAAATATAGAAGTATTGGCTTGCTACCTGCAGGCGACGATGGTACTTATTTACAGTTCTTTAATTTATGGCGTAACCATATTTCAGATAAGTCTGTTATTAAAATAAACAATACAAATTTAAAATTATGGAATGATGTAGCCATAGCTCAAATGGCCAATGCTTCCTTAGTAGCACCTATTGTGTATTTAGGTAATGCCGCAAGTATTGATACATTAAAACTAGATATTAAAAATAAAGTAGTAGCAATTGAAGCTTCTTCTATAGGTATTAATACCAATGTTTCTCTGCCTACATGGCGCTATAGCAGAAGTGTGTTAACTAAATATGGTATGCCACTTATTAGAAAAGGTGCCGCTGCTATTATTATTATTGCCGATGATATTGCAGAAAAAGCATGGGACGATGCAGCAGAAAATTTTAAAAGAGGTAGTTATGACATTGATGGTGGCGCGAATGTAAATGTTACAACCACTGTGCCTGTTTTATGGATGCATGCTAATGCAAAAGCAAGTTTACAAAATAGCACAGCTTTTATCAACGCCAATATTGAAGTAGATAAGTATAGCTACCCTTCTGTAAATATTATTGGAAAAATTAATGGTACCGACCCTAAGTTAAAAGATGAATTTCTTTTATACAGTGGGCATCAAGACGCACATGGTATTAGAAATGCACATAATAACGATTCAACTTATTATGGAGCCGATGACAATGCAAGTGTGGATGTGGCCATGCTAGCCAATGCTAGAGCCTTTATGAAAAACCCGGCTAAACGTTCTATTTTATTTGTGATACATGGTGCAGAAGAAAGAGGCTTACTAGGTTCAAGATATTATGCTCAGCACCCTACTGTACCTATTAAAAATATTGTTACCGTATTAAATGGTGATATGATTGGTAGAAACAATATTGATAGTGCAGCCTTTTTGGGTATGCTATCTCCTCATAAAAATTCAACTGAATTAGTGAATATTATTTTAGCTGCTAATAATGAAGGGCCTAAATTTAAATTAGATACTACCTACGATAAAGTAACCCATGTAGAAGGTTGGTATTTTAGAAGTGACCATGTACCTTATGCAAGATTAGGCATACCTGCTGTAATGTATTCATCATTATTGCATGAAGATTATCATACACCACTTGATAATGCAGAAAACATTAATTACCCTAAGCTGAAAAAAATGGCCGATTGGATGTACCGCAGCGGTTGGAAAGTAGCCAACTTAGCGAAGCGTCCAGCAACCGATGCTAATTTTAAATTAGAGCGCTAAAAATTTAATATACCATACTGAAACGCCCCTTAGTCTGATTGACTGCGGGGCGTTTTTATTGGATGTACTCTAGGGGAAAGAAAAATTATTTCTACAATATACTTTTCAGATTAAAATACTTTCGAGCCGTTTGACTGATAGCTATATCTAAAACTATAATAACGTTGCTTGGTTAATTTTTCAGCGTCCGATGCAGAAACCGGTAATGTTACACCTCCTTTATAATAAGAGGTAATTTCTAATTTTGCGTACTTACCAGAAGCTGTTCTAATAACTAGTACCCTTCCAGCTAATGGCGTAATTAAACTTGTTAATTGATCATAAGTATACCATCCCTTACCACTGCCCGTTGTAATGGCATAAGTAGGTGCATTATCTGTTTTGAAAATAGAATCTGCAGGTATGGTTTTCAAATCATCAAATAAACCAGTATAAATAAAAGCGCCGCCTAAAGCAGGACCACTTGTTCCACCATTGGTTAAAATTCTAGTAGAAATAAAGGCTAAATCCCATTTCGCAGTTGCACTGTCTGTATTGGCAACCACAGCATTATTTTCTAAACTAAAAAAAGTATACTTTCCTGCACTATAGGGCATTCCATTGGAAGCAAGACCTAATACTGTATCGGCTATTAAATCCTTAACTATATTAGTACTCACCGTTAGTACAGGCGCAGTAATGGTTTCAGACTTTGAACATGCAGTTATTTGTAATATGGCGAAAACTACAAAACTCATTTTTAATAATTGTTTGATCATATAATTTATTTTAGGGGTTTATATTTAATTTGATATTTCAAGTTGATAAAATATGTTCTACCAGCTAAGTTGGGTAAATGAATAGCATCTATATAATTATTGATATTATCAGCACCCAATTGAATAGCTATTCCATTTTGATATTCTTTCCCTATAGCAGTATGCAATGAATAATAACTTGGTGCAAAATCGTCACCATTGTCATACACTTCATTCCCATTGGTATTATTCACTACCCATTTACTTCTGTAAATAATTCTTGCATTCGCAAAAAACCCATGCTCGTTCGAATAATTTATTTTTAACTGCGCTTTATGCTTGCTTACATTGGGTAGGCCTACATAATCAGACATAGTAAGCCTTGCACTCATATTATTAGCATTTCTAGTATATACAGTACCCGCTTTAATTTGAGCTATTTGGTCTTTATCTCCTGTGATTAAATATTGATAGCCTCCGCTTAAAACAATTCTATTACTGAGACTTTGTTTAATTTCCAATTCAGCGCCTTCAGTAAAGGCTCTTCCAATATTTAAATAACTAAATATTTGTGCTCCACTTATATAAGTACCTACTTGTTGCACTTCAATTAAATTGGTAATATCATTTCTAAAAACTTGTGCACTTAAGAATGTTGTAGCCAATGGAGTATATTCCCATGAAAGGTGCATACCCGTTGACGATTCTGGCTGCAGGGCTTTTAATAAATAATAATTATTATACAAGCCGCCTATTTGCCCTAAACTATTTAATTGACCAATTACTTTTTGAGCTTGCGCAGCACCAAATACACTGTAATTGCCTGCCGCTGCATTGGTAAAGTCTAAATAGAGTTGTCTAAAATCGGGTGCCTTGAAACCTTGTCCAATACTTAATCTAATTTTATGGTATTGATTGAGTTTATAAAGCATTGAAAGTTTAGGACTCCATGCAGAAGCATAAGTGGCATTTTTATCGAACCTTATTCCTCCAATGATAATGAGTTTATCAGTAGGTGTCCACTCCCATTGTGTAAAGCCATATTGAATGGTATTTTCTTTTCTTATTTTATCACTATCATACCTACTACTCTTCACCCCTTCCCATACAGCACCTACTCCAAAAATGCTATTTAATTTTTTACTTAGGGCCCAATCGCTTTGGTTTTCAATTCTTTTAAATAAATGATTTAATAAATCATTGTAAGGCGCGCCTGAAAGCGTTAATAGATCTTGTTTTGAAATATAGTTGGTTAGATAACTGCGAAAACTTGTTTTAAGATTAGCTGTGAAATGATAATTCAAAGTCGCACTCAAATTGGCATCGGTATTATGCTCATTACCATTGGAGTTAATGGTAACACCCCCATTAGAAACAGCAATATTGCTTTTTATATTTTCATCAGTAAGTCTTGCGTTCAATAAAATGTTCGCATGCGCATTAAGATTTAATTTAAACTGTTGACTACTGGTGAGTCTAGTAATTGGGGTTGTAATTCTATTATTGCTATTGGGTCTAATACTATAGCCGTCGGTGGTATAATAATTATAAAAGCCCTGGTAATTTATAGACTTTGAAGCAAGCGCATTGTTTAGATTTATATCCTTGGTATTATAAGTGCCGTATCTTAAGGATGCAGCTAAGGGTGTTTGAACAGAAGCGTCAGTAATGATATTAATTACGCCCGCCATGGCCTCGCTTCCATATAAACTAGAAGAAGGCCCTTTGACAATTTCAATTTTTTTAATATTCCCTAGTGCAATTCTATTTAAATCAAGTACGCCAGCAGTTCTTCCCACAAGTGGCTCTCCATTAATTAAAATAATAGTGTAGTCGGGATTTAAACCTTGCAATTGAACACCGGCCCCAAATCCACTGGTCATGGTGAGTCCTGTTTGTTCTTTAAGAATGTCAGTTAAGCGAATAGAACCTGTTTGTTGAATAGTTTGCGCATTAATAAGTGTAACCGGCACCGTTAAATTGCTCAGTTTTCTTTCCGACCTAGTGGCCGTGACTACTACACTATCGCCACCTGCGAACAAGGTATCTTTCACAAAACGAACCTGGCTCCATAAGCATTGAGGAATGATAAAAAATAATAATATTATTGGCTTCTTAGACATGAAGCCGCAAAGTTCTTACAAGAAAAAATATAAAACTTGTTTTGACGAATGTATTACCATAAACAAAGCAATAATTTTACAATTATATGACAAATTAATTTTTATCTAAAATTCGCTCAATCGAATTTATTTCGCTAGAAGGTATGAAGTATTCATAAAATCTTTTATCGTCTTCCTTACGCACACTACTTATAAGCGAAATCTCAGACTGTGTAATAAATTGGTATTTTTCATTAAT
>CANCRC010000111.1 GCA_947380435.1 Chitinophagaceae bacterium | reverse complement strand
AGGGTGATGAAATTTTTTGTCATTACTTTATGTATTATGTTTTTAATGGTGGTTTTATATTTAGACATTTGGAAAGAATTTATACGCAATCCCGCCATGTACGTAGGACTGCGCGTAGTACCCATTTTATTAATAGCCAATATATTTTTAGGCGTTTATTATAATTTAAGCATTTGGTATAAGTTAAGTAATAAGACCATGGCAGGCGCTTGGATTACGCTTATTGGCGCAATCATTACCATTACTATTAACTTTATTGCGATTCCTTATTTCAGTTATATGGCCAGTGCATGGGCTACTTTAATTTGCTATGGCAGCATGATGTATATAAGTTATAAATGGGGACAAAAAGTATACCCTATTCCTTATGCCACTAAAAAACTCATTGCTTATTTTGTAATTACCTTATTACTTTATGGTATTTATTTACTAGTAGAATTGATCACTAAAAATAATAGTATTCGACTTAGCATTGCAAGTTTCGAGCTAATTACTTTTATACTTTTTGTAGCAAGAATAGAAAAGAAAGAATTAAAATCATTGCTTCAAAAAAAGACAGAAGCATTGGCTTAAAATAATTATCCTAATATAATAGTGTCTATAATTGTGTCAATTTTTTTAAACTAACCAAGAAACTTAATAACTCATTAAATAAAACACTTGTTTTTATGGCCGAAGATTTAACCATTACCAAAGGAGATAAGAAAGCACAGTACGAATCGCTTATCCCACAAATTGAAGCTTTGTTAAGAGGCGAAAATAATTTAATTGCCAACCTAGGTAATATTGCTGCTGCATTAAAAGAACAATTCAATTGGTTATGGGTTGGTTTTTATTGGATACAGGAAGACGAATTAGTTTTAGGCCCTTTCCAAGGACCCGTTGCTTGTACAAGAATAAAAAAAGGCAGAGGTGTTTGTGGAACGAGCTGGGAAAAAGAAGCTACTATTATAGTGGAAGATGTTGAAAAATTTCCAGGGCATATTGCCTGTAGTAGTAGTTCAAAATCGGAAATCGTATTACCTGTTTTCAAAGAGGGTAAAATGGTAGGTGTTTTGGATGTAGATAGTAGCGAACTGGCTGAATTTGATGCAGTGGATCAGGTTTATTTAGAGAAGATTCTGGCACTGATTCCATAGGCTTTCCAAAAATTGAAGATTCATAATAAAAAATAAATTAAGTTTGCAACCCCTAAGCGGATGTGGCGAAATTGGCAGACGCACTAGACTTAGGATCTAGCGCCGCGAGGCATGTGGGTTCGACCCCCTCCATCCGCACAAAACAAAAAAGCCCCTCGAATCATCGGGGGGCTTTTTTTTAGATAAATGGCTGTTTTTTAGGTGCAAAAACTTACCTTTGCCCCCCTTAAACCTTAGAATTTACTAGAAAAAATAAGAATATGGCAAGTATAAAAAGAGAGAACATTGGCCTTTTAAATGACAAACTAACGGTAACCCTTACCAAAGAGGACTACTACCCTAGTTTTGAAACAAGTTTAAAGAAGCATGCCAAAACAGCAAATATCCCAGGTTTTAGAAAGGGCATGGTACCTGCTGGCTTAATAAAGAAAATGTATGGACAATCTGTTTTTTCTGACGAAGTACTTAAAAAAGTAGAAGCTGAATTAAATAATTATATCAGCAACGAAAAATTAGAAATTTTTGCGCAACCACTTCCTATGGATACGCAATTGCTTCCTTTAGATGTGAATGCACCTACTACTTACGATTTTGCTTTTGAAGTAGGTTTAAAGCCTGCCTTTTCTTTAAATGTAAAAGGTATTAAAGTAAAACGTTACAAAGTAAAAGTAACCGATGAAATGATTCAAAATGAAGTGGAAAGAATTCAAACACGTAATGGTAAAATGACCGATCCTGAGATAGTGGAGTCAGACGAGAATGTTATAAACATTACTTTTACTGAAACAGATAAAGACGGAAACGAAGTAGAAGGCGGTATATCAAAAGACAATTCTTTATTAGTAAAATATTTTGCAGAGAAAGCAAGAAAGCAGTTCATGGGCAAGAAGAAGGATGACACCGTGGTGATCCAATTGAGCAAAGCCTTTGAGGACAAGGAATTAGAGATTATTGTAGGTGATTTAGGTATTTCAAAAACCGATACCGATAAATATTTTAAAATACTTATTACCAAGGTTGGTTTAGTAGAAAAAGCTGCCTTAGATGAAACATTATTTTTAGCAACCTACCCTAATGATGCTATTAAAACAGAAGAAGAATTTAGAGCTGCAATTAAAAAAGATATTGAGGGCTACTATGAGCAACAAGCCAAAAATCAAATTCATGATCAAATTTATCATGGCTTAATTGATCAAACTAAAATGGAATTTCCAGTAGCTTTCTTAAAACGTTGGTTACAAAAAGGTGGAGAGAAGCAAAGAACAGAAGAAGAAACAGAAAAAGAATATCCAGTATTCCAAGACCAATTAAAATGGACTTTAATTAATAGTCAATTAACCTTAGATCATAAAATTGAAGTAGTCGCTGAAGATTTAAAAAACTTCGCGAAGCAACAATTAATGAGTTATATGGGACCTCAAATGGGCGCCTTAGGAGACAACGATAAATGGTTAGAAGATTACGCGGTTAGAATGATGCAGGACAGAAAATTTGTAGAAGATAGCTATCAAAGAATAAGCACCGACAAATTATTCACTGCCATCGAGTCTGAAGTGGAAGCTAAGGATGAAGCCATAGAAGCAGAGAAATTCGCCGATATGCTGAATAATCATAAACATTAGTACATCAGGGGAAGGCTATCTTATTGATTGTCAATATAATTTGGCTATAATAGAGCTCCCATTTGCCAAAGTTTGGCACCCTTTTTGCACTTGCTTTGAATACAAGGATTTACCTTTACTTACAGAAAATAGCAATTATGAATTTAGGACAAGAATTTGAGCAGTATGCCATCAAGCATAAGGGTATCAGTAGCAATAGTTTACACCAGTACAAAAAAAGTGTAACCAACCTTACTCCTTATATTATTGAGGAGCGCCCTATGAATGTGGCCAGTATGGATGTATTCAGCAGGTTAATGATGGACCGTATTATATTTTTAGGTGAGGGCATCAACGACTATGTAGCCAATATTGTAACCGCCCAATTACTTTTTTTAGAAAGCACCGATCGTACCAAGGATATTCAAATGTATATCAATAGCCCAGGCGGAAGCGTGTATGCAGGCTTAGGTATTTATGATACCATGCAATTTATTAGTCCCGATGTAGCTACTATTTGCACAGGCATGGCGGCAAGCATGGGTGCTATTTTATTATGTGCTGGAGTAGAAGGTAAAAGAACTGCTTTAAAACATAGTAGAATTATGTTGCACCAACCTAGCGGTGCCATTGGAGGACAAGCCTCTGATATAGAAATTACTGCTAGAGAAATTAAGAAGTTAAAAAATGAATTGTATGAAGTGATTGCTCATCATACCCATAAAGATTTAGAAACAGTAGCCAAGGATTGTGATCGTGATTTTTGGATGACTGCTGCTGAAGGCAAAGAATATGGATTGGTAGATGAAGTATTATTGACCAACCCAAGAAAATTAAAAAAATAATAAAACTGTTCAAATACATTTTATGATAGTTAATAAGAGATATTTAATGGAGGAGGAAGAAGAACCTAAAGAAGATAAAAAAGAAGAGGCAGCGCCCAGTTTTTTAAATAAAAAAATGGAGCATCTTTTTTTTGAGAAAAGAGCTATTTATTTATGGGGTCCTGTAGACGATAAGTCGGCTAAGGATATCGTGAACAAACTTATTTTATTAGAAGCCGATAAGCCTGGTACAGAAATTAAATTTTACATTAATAGCCCAGGTGGTGTAGTCACCAGCGGTATGGTAATGTACGATACTATAAAATTAATAAAAAGCCCTGTGCATACTATTTGTATGGGACTAGCGGCTAGTATGGGCTCTATTTTGCTAAGTGCTGGTGAAAAAGGAAAGCGTACTATATTTCCACATGGAGAAGTCATGATACATCAACCAAGTATTGGTGGTTATTTTCAAGCCAATAGTACCGACATTGAAATTCACGCAGAACAAATTCGTAAAACAAAAGAGTTAGGTGCTAAAATATTAGCTGAGAATTGTGGCAAAACAGTTGCTCAAATTATGAGCGATTTTGACAGAGATTATTGGATGGATGCTAAAGAGGCAGTTGCCTATGGTATCGTAGATAAAATCGCTAAACAACTCTAAATTATGAAAATGGCAAAATCTCCCGCTATACATTGTTCATTTTGTGGCCGCAACCGCGACGAAGTAAAAATTCTAATCGCTGGTCAAGACGGACATATCTGCGAAAACTGTATTGAGCATGCGCACGAAATTATTGCCAAAGAATTTCATCAGAAAAAAGCAGATGGTAAGGCAGGTTCTTTAAAAGTACAAAAGCCAATGGCCATTAAAGCATTTATGGACCAATATATTATTGGCCAAGATGAAGCCAAGAAAATATTATGTGTAGCTGTATACAATCACTTTAAAAGAATCAATTTACCTACTACTACCAAAAATGAAGTAGAGATTGAAAAAAGTAATGTGATTATGATTGGTGAAACAGGTACAGGTAAAACCTTATTAGCTAAAACCATTGCAAAATTATTAAATGTGCCTTTTGCCATAGTAGATGCTACTGTATTTACAGAAGCAGGCTATGTAGGGGAAGATGTAGAAAGTATGTTAACGCGTTTATTACAAAATTGTGATTACGACGTAGAAGCTGCAGAAAGAGGCATTGTATACATTGATGAAATAGATAAAATAGCCCGCAAAGGAGACAACGCCTCTATTACTAGAGATGTAAGCGGAGAAGGGGTTCAACAAGGCTTATTAAAAATGCTAGAAGGTACCGATGTTTTAGTACCCCCTCAAGGAGGACGCAAGCATCCTGAACAAAAAATGATCAAGGTAGACACTAAAAATATTTTATTTATTTGTGGTGGCGCTTTTGATGGTATTGATAAAATTATTGCTAGAAGAATTAACACGAACGCCATTGGATTTAGCGTGAATAAAGAAGAGCAAGAATTACAAAGAAAGAATTTACTTCGTTTTGTGAATGCGCAGGATATTAAATCCTTTGGATTAATTCCAGAGTTATTAGGACGACTTCCTATTATAACGCATTTAGAACCTTTAGATGCTGCCACTTTAAGAAGCATTTTAACAGAGCCTAAAAATGCATTAATTAAACAGTACACTCAGCTATTTGCCATTGAAAAAATAAAATTATCCATTGAGAACGAAGTGTATGATTTTATAGTAGAGAAAGCCATGGAATATAAATTGGGCGCAAGAGGCTTAAGAAGTATTTGTGAAAGCTTATTTACCCAAGCCATGTTTGAAATGCCAGGTACCGCTGCTACTGAATTCAATGTAACTATTGACTACGCAAAAAAAATGTTTAACAAGAGTAAGTTAAGTACTTTAAAAGTAGCCTAAAACAAAATTTTAGATTTTATAAAACACCCATAATTATAATTATCATGCAAGAATTAATTGATCGTCTAGTAAAAGAAGCTAACGTAACACCAGAACAAGCAAAGCAGTCAATTGAAACCATTGCAGCTTTTGTAAAAGAAAAATTTCCAATGTTAGGTGGTGCGGTGAATCAAATTTTCAAAGCAGCGAAGTAACTATTTGATTATCATTCACTTATTTGAATAGTATTTTGCAGCATTTCAGCCTGAGCCGCTGTTAAATCAAATAAAATGACCAACTGCTTCCAGCCAATACGACCCCCATTTTCTTTTCTAGTATGCAAAATAATGGCAATTTCTTTCTCATTAAATAAGCCAACTAATTTCCATTGCTCAAAGCTCATTGTATTCGCATTAGGTTGTATATTTTTTATGTGTCCTATTTTTAAATGAGGTTTTAATGCAAAAAAATTGGCCTGCGTTAAACCATATACTTTTTTTAATTGATTGATTTGGCTAAAGCCACCCAAATAATTCCTATAGCTAATAATATTGCTCGCAAGCTTGGAACTTACATTAGAAAGACTCATCCACTGCTTTTCATTTGCTGTATTAATATCAATTGCCCATTCATTCGATTGATTCGTTCTACCTGCTTCTACTTGCTTATGGTTATTGGTTGTTAAATAATTAGCATAAGGCCCTTTATGACTATAATAGTTATTAGCCTTAGTTTCCCTATTGCTATAGTTTTCTTTATTTCTGATTTCATTATTAATAACTATATAAGGAATTAATTTTTCAATAAGTTCTTTGGGGAGCCCATACAATTTGGAGATATCCTCTTTATGATAAAACCTTCCTCCCTTATTTCTATAGCGTATTAATGTAGTTACTTGTTTAAGGGGAATACCTAAACGAAGAGCATTGATACTATCAATGGTATTGGGGTCGAAATAAAATAGGTTTTCCTTAATGGCTGTAATCGTTTTCTCTTCGCTCTTTTTTGCAGGAAATAAATAACCAATGGCCATACTGGCAAGAAGCATGCAGCCAACTACCATGATTCCCCTTTGTTCTTTTTTAGAAAATATAAAATAAGCCTTCCAACTATTTTCCATACCTATTTTTTACATAGATAGGCATTTAGACAATGTAGTATTAGCGTATAAATACTTGAAT
>CANCRC010000110.1 GCA_947380435.1 Chitinophagaceae bacterium | reverse complement strand
TTGTTCTTACCACGTAGAACAGCTGCGATTTTTGAAGCAATACGTCCTACGGTTTGATTAGTACCATCAACAATGTACCAGCCATGTTTAACGGTAGCCGCGTTGGCGTGCTTCGTGGTGAAATGTAGTTTACTCATAATTCTTTGTTTTAATGAGGCTGCGCTATCCCGTCAGCCATAAAATATCCCTGTTTTATAAGGGAGGGCGAAGGTACGAGGGGATTTTGTCTTTTCCCAATAATTTGGGTATTGTTTTTATATCGCGTCTTTGTAACTAATTGATAATCAATAATATTTTTGTATCGTAAAATAGATGATACTAAATAGGTGCTGAAAATCAAGTAGTTATAAATAGACAGCCGCTTATTAAGCCAAAGTTTTGAGCCTGGATTAACCAGTTTTTGGCAATTCTAGCCTATTTTTAAGCAGATTCTTAGAAAAAGGATGTCTTTATATATATGTATCAAAAATTTCAAGCCACTCAAATTTTTACCGGAACCGAGCTTTTGGAGGACCAGCTGGTTTTAATCACCCAAAAGGATGGGACCATTGAGGCCTTGGTAGGGATAGAAGATGCCGGAGATGAAGTGCAAAATTTCGAGGGCATACTTTCACCTGGTTTTATCAATGCGCATTGCCATTTAGAATTGTCTCATATGAAGGGCATGATTCCTGCGCATTCAGGATTACAAGAATTTGTAAAACAAATTGTGGGTTTAAGAAAAGTAGAGGATACAATTATTCAGCAGGCTATTCGTTCGGCAGAAGATGAAATGTATAATAATGGAATTGTAGCAGTGGGAGATATTTGCAATACACTTGATACACTTAGTATAAAACAAAAACACAAACTAGCTTATTATAGTTTTGTGGAGTTGTATGATTTAGATCCAACCAGGTCTGATGATAAAATAAATGCGGGCTTGAAAATACAAGAAGCATTTGAACAAAACTGTGTGCGTGCTTCACTAGTGCCACATGCACCCTATTCAGTAAGTTTTAATTTATGGAAATTACTATCTAATTATTTTGGTGCGCATACCATTACAATGCACAACCAAGAAACAATAGATGAAAATGAATTCTTTGAAAAAAAATCGGGTTCTTTTTTAGGTATGTATGAAAGAACAAAAGTGTCGCTTGATTTTTTTGAAGCTACCGGACTTAGTAGTTTACAATCGGTGCTGCCTTATTTTAAAAAAGCAGCTAGAAGTATTTTAGTGCATAATAGTTTTACCAGCAAGGAAGATATTAAAGCTGTTCAAAAAGAAATGCCTAATAGCTTTTGGTGTTTATGTCCGAATGCGAACCAGTATATTGAACAAACCATGCCACCTATTGAACTACTTCGTGCAAGTGGAGCTGAGATAGTAATAGGTACCGATAGCTATGCAAGTAATTGGTCTTTAAATATTATAGATGAATTAAAAACCATTCAAAAACATAGTCCTTCTATTCCACTTGCTGAAATGCTGGGCTGGGCTACCATGAATGGGGCGCGGGCTTTACAAATGGAAAAAGGCTTAGGTAGTTTTGAAAAAGGAAAAAAGCCTGGGGTTGTTTTGATAGAAGGAATTAGTGCAAATGGTCAATTACAAAACACAAGTATTTCCAAAAGAATTATTTAAATTTATTATTCAATTTTTCAAAAAATGAGTGATTCATTAACAAGAGCTGCCTTTTTACAAAAAACTTCTATGGCTAGTGTTGCTTTATTATTAAGTAGTATAGAATTATTCGCTAAAGAGGAAGAAAAAATAATTAGAGTAGCCATTATTGGTTGTGGAAGTGTAAGCAATAGATATATTGTTCATTTACAAAGTTCTCCCTTAGTTAAATTAGTAAGTCTTTGTGATATTAAACAAGATAGGGCAGAGGCGCAGAATAAAAAATACAATATTGGTGCTAGCACTTATAATCATATCGATGCATTATTAAAAGGAAATGCTTTTGATTTAATGTTGACCTTAACCGATATGCAAATGCATGGTGCCTTAAATAAAATAGCGCTTGGGGCAGGTAAAAATGTATGGAGTGAAAAACCTTTAGCAAATACTTATGCGGAAGGAAAAGCATTAGTAGAGTTTGCAAAATTAAAAGGCGTAAGAATTTGGGGCGCACCTGCAGTAGTGACTAGCCCACAGTTTGAATTTATGAGTAAAACTATTCAGGAAGGAAAGCTTGGAAAACTAGCTAGTGCGCATGGGCAGTATGGACATACGGGTCCTACCTGGTCATCCTTTTTTTATGAACCACTTGGGGGCAGCATGCCCGATTTAGGTGTGTATAATATGGCTACCCTTACTGGATTATTAGGCCCAGCAAAATCGGTGATGGCTATGACCAGTATTGTTAATAAAGAAAGAGAGATTGATGAAAAAGGAATAGTGCAAGTAAAAGAAGAAGACAATGCACATATATTATTAGAACATGATAATGGAGTCATAAGTCATATCATGTGTGGGTTTAATTATTTTGACCCCTTTGGGCATGAAGCCAAAAACCAAACCTTGCATAGCATACAAATTTTTGGAGACAAGGGTAATATGCGATTGATTGGTTATGATTGGGAACCTAAAAATGTAGTCTTAGATAATTCTTGGACAGAACCTCCACAAGTACATCAAACAGATGACGGAGGATATCAATGGCAGGAAGGCGCTACGCGAATAGCAGGTGCATTATCTAAAAATATAGAGCCACGTATTAATGTATTACATTCTTTACATGTGCTTGAAATTATTGAAGCTGCCAGAAAATCATCTAAAGAAGGAATAAAAGTTAGACTAACAAGTAGTTTCCCTTACCCGATGGTATAGTGTCCCGATGCTATAGTGTCTTAAAATAAATTCGGATAGTCTGTAATAATTCCATCTACCTTTAATGCTATTAAATCATTTATTTCTTCTTTGGTATTCACCGTCCAAGGAATGACTTGAATATTTTTTTGATGGCAGTAGTCTATCATGGCCTGGTTTACATATTTATATTCCGGACTATAAATAGTTGGCTGAAAACCTAGTAGCGCTATTTGCTTTTCAGCATTAGCACAATCGGCTCCAAATACTAAATAAGCAGTTTTAATACTTGGGTATTTTTCATGCAGTACACGAAGTGGTCTTAGATCAAAACTTTGTAAACTTGTTCTATCTAAAATATTTTTCTTAGTTAAAGTGCTAACCACTAATTCAACAAACTCATCGGGAGCTGGATGTTCAGTAATATCCTTCCCCTCCACCGATTTTATCTCAATATTATAATTCATTTTTCTTCCTATAGTCTTCGACTTTGCTTCCACGCTATCTATTAAACTACTAAGTGTTGGAATAGCTGCTGCTAATTTTTTTTGGCTCGTAAAACCTGGATGCATTTTTAAACCCACATCGTATTTTGCTACTGTGGCATAATCCATTTGATAAATAATATTTTCATTAAGTTCTGTTGCCTTAATAAAACTTCCATCGGGCTTAGTGGTTATTAAAGGATTTAAAATAGGGTCATGTGAAACCACTACTTGCTTATCCTTGGTAATGGCTAAATCCATTTCAAGGGTAGTTACTTTTTCATTATCCATGACCGCTAACATAGCTGCAATAGTATTTTCAGGCATTAGGCCCCTGCCGCCACGGTGCGCTTGATAATCCATTTTAATTTTTTTAATGGCTATAGGATGTATGATGGAACAACTAGTAAATGTTCCAAGCATTAAAACAACTGCAATGTATAGTTTGAATTTCATAAGCTATATTATGACAAAGTTATCTAATTTTCGTAGCTTGTGGTATTAAATACTCGTTATGACATTTCCTATTTTATTTGGCATCATCGCAATCATGATTATACTTTGGCGCAGACATCGTAATAGCAAAAGAGATAGGGACTAATTAAATTTGTCACCGTATTCTTTGACAATCGCACTGTCTAGTTTTAGTCCAATCTTTTTTAATTTATTAAGTCTGTTATTTAAATAGTTATTGGTGTTTGTACCCTGAAGCACCAAGTTCAACAACTCTTTAAAATTAGCTGGATTTTCTTGAATCACTAAATCTGCTTTTTTAGGTCTCTGAAATCTCGTCCAACCTGTTCCTTGATAATTTTGACCTTTCATCATTTCATATTGAATGATTGGATCAAAGACAACCGCCATCTTAAATCTTGCTTGTTCTAAAGTACCTTCTCTTACTACTTCCATCTTAGTAGTTGACTCTAGCATTCTTTCATATTCCTGAATCCCCGTAACAATCTCTTTATTTTTAACCATGCGTAATCCACCTGCCGATTTAATTTGGTCTAAACCTACATGTGAACTTTCGAATGTGGCTCTTAATACTAAATTGCGGATATAAAAATAAGCGTCTTCATTTGTGATTGTTTTGTTTTGAATTGCAACATAGAATGTATCTAACAAAGATAATCTTGAGTTATTTTGGCTTAATACAGTGTCAATGCTTTTTAAATCAAGTCTTAGATCCTCGTGTACATTCTGTAAATAAGCAATCTCTCTTTGCTTTTCAATTTGGTGCTCTCTAATATTTTCGGCCATAAAACCCAGACTCACGGCCAAGAATAACATTAAAAACTCTGTAATATATTCGTTCCACTTTTTAGGATGATGTGAATGGTGATGTACTTCCATGTATTAAAATTGAAATGATAGCAATTATTTTTTTATTTATTTAGTACTAATGTTGATTATGAGATTTATAATATTTTAATAAATCTTCTGCTGTGCTTTTTGTCATATGCATAAAATTCATTGTTGCAGAAGTCAATGCTGATCTTCTGTAAATGACTGGCACTAAATCGTTTTTAAAAACCTTTATTTTGTCATTAGATAAAATGAAATTCTTATTTTTTATTAAACTAATGGTCTCTTCATAAAACTTTTTATCATTCGAATCTGCAATAAATCTTTCAGGATAATTAAACACAGACTTTCTTTTGTTTGCTGCAATTTCAATTGGTATATACCTATTCATTGTACTTTGAAACTCATTTGCTGTATAATCATACTCCTGTACTACGCTTCTGAATTCAGTTGCCTTACTCAAATTACTATATTCAATCATCATACTAAGCAAGGCTGTATCTTTTATATAACGTAAAGAGCCAGAGCTTTTCATTTGATCATAAGTATCATTATTGCTTAAATACCTATAACTAGTTGCCGGAATCTCATAAACATAGCTGAGATCAATGTCTTTTGGTGTTTTTATGATGTACAATGCTATCGAATCACATTTAAGCAGATTTCTCTTGTCCCCTTTTATCAAGGAATCCAAAAACTGTACATTCAACTCAACGTCTTTGATAAAACTAGAAACCAATTCATGAGAGCGTTCTTTTTCTACATAACCCTCTCTTAAGTTTTCTGCTAAGAAACCCAAACTTACAGCCAAGAATAGCATTAGAAATTCTGTGATATATTCTTTCCACTTTTTAGGATGATGGGAATGATGATGTACTTCCATATATAAAATTGTGCATTAAATATAATGGATTAAAATAATATATATTAAATATTTGATATTAATTTATCAAGAAATCTAATGCAATACTGCTTGTAAAATAGGCAGTGATTTAATCTCACTAAATTTTTTATAGTGCCAGCTTAAAGAGAGCTGAAATAATTCCAGTATTTTTTTTCTTTGTGCTCCATTCAAATGAATCGTTTCCAATTCATTGTATAACTGTAGGCTTAAAAATGTGGATGCTGTTTGTGCTTCTAGTCCTTCTAAGAAGTAGGGATGGAGCGGCTTGTTTGCTACAAAATTACCCTCGTGCACATCTAGTATCGGTGTATCGTTTGAATACACACCTTGCAATCCAAAACCCAATGTTTGACTTAAGTGAATTAAAAAATAAATAGGCAGGTTGCCCACTAAACTTGGACCGCCTTTATCTAATTGCTTAAAAGTATCTTCTATTAAATAAAATAATTCAGGATGTGGTTCAGGCTGCATGGTTTGTTGCAGGACTTCTACAATATAAGTAGCTACTGCATTGCGTAGTACATCGGAATACACATTTTGATAAACAAAGTCCCAACTCACTTCTTTCACCATTTGCAATTGCTTCATAGGTGAATGATATACTTCCATTTGTAAAATAGCAGCGGGTTGATAAAACACTCCCTTGTTCGCTCCTTTTTTACTGGTGACTCTAACGCCTTTGACCATGTATTGTTGTACACCAAAAAGTTCGGTATAGGCCGTCATGATAATACTCGTATCACCATATTTTGTGACGCGTAAAACAATACCCTTGGTGTTATGTAACATAATTATTTATCAGACACTCTTAAACTGTTGCAAGAAGCGCAAGTCGTTTTGAGAGTATAAACGTAAATCGTTTACTTGGTATTTTAATTGCGCAATTCTTTCTACGCCCATACCAAATGCAAAGCCAGTATACTTTTCAGGATCTATATCAAAGTTTTTTAACACATTCGGATGCACCATGCCGCTACCTAAAATTTCTACCCATCCTGTATGTTTACAAATATTACAACCTTTACCACTACATATTTGACAACTAATATCCATCTCTGCACTAGGTTCTGTAAAAGGAAAATAACTTGGACGGAACCTTACTTTCACATCTTTGCCAAACATTTCTTGTACGAAAAAATAAAGTGTTTGTTTTAAATCTGCAAAGCTTACATTTTCATCTATGTATAAACCTTCTACTTGATG
>CANCRC010000109.1 GCA_947380435.1 Chitinophagaceae bacterium | reverse complement strand
AGAGCAAATGTATCAAGCCTTTAAGTCGGAGGGTATTCCTACACAATTAATTATTTATCCAAATCAAAATCATGGTATTCGAGTGCCCTCTTATTTAGTGCATAGGTATAATAGTCATTTGAATTGGTTTAAAACTTATCTTAAATAAGAAATGAATAGTAATGGCTATTAATTTAGTGTAAATTGTAAGTATGAAAACAATTCGTTGGGGAATGATTGGTTGCGGTTCAGTCACAGAAGTCAAAAGCGGTCCTGCTTTTAACAAAGCACCTCATTCCAAACTAATGGCTGTTATGCGCAGAGATGCAGAAAAAGTAAAACAGTATGCTGAAAGACATCAGGTCCCTTATTATTTTACCAATGCAAATGATCTTATAAATCATCCAGAAGTGGATGCAATTTATATAGCCACACCTCCTAAATTTCATGAAGCCTATGCGATGGCGGCTATGCAAGCAGGTAAACCTGTATATGTTGAAAAGCCCATGGGACTTGACCTTGCAGCCTGTGAACGCATGCATGCCTTTTCAAAACAAACAGGTATTGCTTTAGTAATTGCACATTATAGAAGAGCGCTTCCTTTGTTTGTAGAAGTAAAACGTTTGGTAGACACTAAAACAATTGGAGACATCATTTCAGTTCGCATTGAAATGTTAAAATATGATAGCGGCCTTTTAGACCCAGTTGAAAACTGGAGAATAGATCCTAGTTTATCAGGAGGTGGTTATTTTTATGATTTAGCACCCCATCAATTAGACCTTGTATTTTATTTTTTCGGCAAAGCAAAATCCTATAAAGGAACTGCATTTAATAAAGCCAATTTATATAAAGCAGAAGATACTGTATACGGAGAAATGGAATTAGAAAATGGCATTCAATGTAAAGGCAATTGGTGTTTCTGTGTAGATAAAGGAGAAGAGATGGATGTTTTTGAAATTATAGGCACTAATGGAAAAATTTCCTTTCCTGTTTTTGGACATACTATTACATTAACCACTGGTGACAAAGAAGAACAGATAGATTTCGAACCCCCTAAACATAATCAACAAAATTTTATAGAAAAAATAGTGGCTTATTTAAATGGAGTAGGTGAAAACCCTTGCTCGGCTGAAGATGCACTGCAGTCTATGCGCGTGATGGAAGCCTTTGTGTATGGGAATAACGAATTGAAATAACGAATTGGAATAAAGAACTGTGATAGGAATTTATTTATAATAACAATAGTTTAATAATACTAATTAATATTGAATGATATGACAAGATATTGTTTGGCACTAGATTTAAAAGATGATCCTACATTAATTGCTGCTTACGAAGCGTACCATGCTTCTGTTTGGCCAGAAATTATTGCATCTATTAAAGAAGCGGACATTAAAGCCTTAGAAATTTATAGAGTAGCGAATCGTTTATTTATGATTATTGAAGCCGGGGATGATTTTAGTTTTGAAAAGAAGGCGGCCCTAGATGCTAAAAATGAGATAGTGATACAATGGGAAAAATTAATGTGGGACTACCAAGAAGCCTTGCCTACTGCTAAGCCTGGAGAGAAATGGCTGCTTATGAATAAAATATTTAGTTTATCAAATTAGAAAAGAAGAACTGTTCAAGAAGAATAACAATTGACATGCCTAAAACAAAAAAGCCAAAACCTTTTTTTAGTTTAGCGCCATCCATTTTTTTATTTAAGTAATTACCTGTTATAATTCCTATTGTCGCTAATAAAATTATTTTAGATAAGAAATTCCAGTCAACAGAAGTATGCATTAAGTCTCCTGTAAAACCCACCAAGGATTTTATACTTATAATAACTAAGGAAGTAGCAATGGCCCTTTTCATAGGAAGCTTAGCTAAAAGTACGAGTGCAGGTATAATAAGAAAACCACCTCCCGCACCAACAATACCCGTCAATGAGCCTTCGCAAAAACCTACAAGCATTAAACTAAAACCATAAACAGGTAAAACCCCCACTTGCTCTTTTTTATTTTTTCCTACTATCATGGATAAGGCAGCAGTCAACATAAGTGTTGCAAAGAACAACATAATGAAATGGCTTTTGGTAAGCATGATATGAGTTCCATTATAGATTTGTTCTGGTATGGCGGGTAATAAAAACTTTCTAGAACTGAAAACACCTATAATAGAGGGAATGCCAAAAATGAAAATGGTTTTAAAGTCGACTAATTTTTGTTTTAATCTGGAAATAACGCCTGCAATACTGCTTAAGCCAACAATGGCTAAAGAATAAGTAGTAGCAAGTAAAGGAGATACATGGAAAAGATAAACCAATAAGGGTACCGTTAATATAGAGCCCCCGCTTCCAATCAGGCCTAATGAAACCCCTATAAGTATTGATACTAAATAGCCTAATAACTCCATGTTGTTAATTTTAAGCAAAACTCCTAAAAAGGATTTACAATTTAGGTACCTTTTGTCACTTAGTGAGAATTAATATTTTCTACACTAAATGTGATTTTTATCACTGTAATATCTAATTTTATGTAGCAACTTTGACTTCCATTAATAAAGAGATTTATGAAACTAGAACAAATATATACAGGCTGTTTAGCACAAGGGGCTTATTATATAATGAGTGAAGGAGAAGTGGCTATTATTGACCCTCTAAGAGAAGTAGAACCTTATATCCAAAAAGCAAAATTAGACAAAGCAAAAATTAAATATGTTTTAGAAACTCATTTTCATGCCGACTTTGTTTCAGGACATTTAGACCTTGCTAAAAAAACAGGCGCTACAATTGTCTATGGCCCTAACGCAGCACCTTCCTTTGATTTTCATAGTGCTAAAGATGGAGAAGAAATAAAATTAGGCAAGCTTACTATTAAGGTTTTGCATACACCTGGTCATACCATGGAAAGTACTTGTTATTTATTAATCAATGAAGCGGGTAAGCAAGTGGCTTTATTTAGTGGCGATACTTTATTTATAGGTGATGTAGGCCGTCCCGATTTAGCACAAAAAATAAAATCAGATTTAACGCAAGAAATTTTAGCAGGTTATTTATATGATTCTTTAAGAAAGAAAATAATGACTTTGTCGGATGACATTGTTATTTATCCTGCACATGGTGCGGGTAGTGCATGCGGAAAAAAAATGAGCAAAGAAACACAGGACACCTTACGCAATCAAAAGCAAACCAATTATGCATTAGCTGCCGACATGACTAAAGAAGAATTTATAAGCGCTGTGCTAGAAGGCTTAGTAGCCCCTCCTGCTTATTTTCCATTGAATGTAATGATGAATATTCAAGGCTATGATAGTATTGATAAAGTACTAGAGAGAGGGCAGCATGCAATGAGCCCTGCTGCTTTTGAAACAGCTGCGAATGAAACAGGCGCACTAATACTTGATACCAGAGATCCTCAAGTTTTTGCAAAAGGTTTTATTCCCAATTCTATCAATATTGGCATTGATGGAAGTTTTGCTCCTTGGGTGGGTGCCATGATTCCCGATATCAAACAAGAAATTTTACTAGTGGCAGATAAAGGAAGAGAGGCAGAAGTGATTACTAGACTTGCGCGTGTGGGTTATGATTATACGATTGGATTTTTAGAAAATGGATTTGAAGCCTGGGAAAAAGCGGGCAAAGAAATTGACCATATTATTTCTTTAGATGCTGCAGCACTTGCTGAGATAAAAGCCAAAGACAGTACTGTGAAAATCTTGGATGTGCGTAAAGCATCCGAGTATAGTAGTGAACATATTTCAGGTGTGCAAAATGCGCCCTTAGATTTTATCAATGATAGTATGGCAGCTATTGATAAAAACCAAACTTATTATGTGCATTGCCAAGGCGGTTATAGGTCTATGATTTTTATTTCTATTTTAAAAGCGCGTGGCTTTGATCATTTAATTGACATTAAAGGCGGCTTCAAAGAATTAAAAGAATCGGGCAAGTTTAAAACTAGCGACTACTCCATACCCAAGACCCTTCTTTTATAAGTTTTTCATTCCTACTGAAACTTCCCTCTTTACTAATAACTTTCCACTTTACTAATAATTAAGGCTGCACTGCATTTTGCAAGGGTTTTTTCTTAATTTAAAGGATCATTGAGTCTTTTAAATCAATAGCTATGCAATATCATTTTCAAAAGCCCTCCTTCTTTTTTTCATTTGTTTTTACCACCTGCTTTATGTTTACTAGTAGCATTAAGGTACAAGCACAAGAAAAAAATACATTAGCATTAAAAGGTTTAAAAGAAAAAGTAGAAGTACTAAGAGATCAGTGGGGAGTGAATCATATTTATGCAAGTAATGAACATGATTTATTTTTTACACAAGGCTACTGCGCAGCAAAGGACAGATTATTTCAATTTGAAATTTGGCGCAGACAAGCTACAGGCACAGTAGCAGAAATTTTAGGAGCAAGAGAATTGAAAAGAGATATAGGTACCCGCTTATTTCAATTTAGAGGAGATTTAAAAAAAGAATTACAACATTATCATCCACATGGGCAAGCCATTATTCAAGCTTACGTGGATGGAGTGAACGCTTATGTAACCGAGGTGAACGCTAAGCCAGCCCTGCTTCCTATTGAATTTAAAATTTTAAAAATTCGTCCAGCAAAATGGACAGCTGAAATTGTTATATCAAGACACCAAGGTTTACTTGGTAATATTACACAAGAATTAAATATTGGAAGAGCGGTGTCAACAGTGGGAGAGAAAAAAGTAAAAGAATTAATTTGGTTTCATCCTAAAGACCCCAATTTAAAATTAGACACTGCTATAAGAGGTGATTTATTAAAAGCCGATATTTTAGCTTTATACAATGCGTACAGAACAGAAGTAGAATTTACAAAATCGGATATAACGGAACACGATGAAGATGATGTTTCGGCATTAGATATTTTAAATAAAAGAAAAGAGCTTGCAGATTTTTTACCTGAACAAGAAATGGAAGGCAGTAATAATTGGATTATTAGTGGTCGCAAAACGGCCAGTGGATTTCCTATGCTTGCCAACGACCCACATCGAAAAATTGCAGTGCCTTCACTTCGTTATATAGTGCATTTGGTAGCACCAGGTTGGAATGTGGTAGGCGGCGGAGAGCCAGAGATACCGGGGGTTTCCATAGGGCATAATGAATTCGGTGCCTGGGGTTTAACTATTTATGAAACCGATGGAGAAGACCTCTATGTGTACAATATTAATCCCTTGCATAAGAATGAATATTGGTATAAAGGGCAGTGGGTGAAAATGAAAACTATTTCAGAAAATATAAAAATAAAAAACGCAGCTAGTCAAATAGTTCAATTAAATTATACAGTCCATGGTCCAGTTACTTTTATTGATTCTGTAAACAATAAAGCCTATGCCGTAAAATGTGCATGGATGGAAGCAGGCGGTGCTCCTTATTTAGCTTCTTTAAGAATTGATCAAGCGAATAGTTGGGAAAGTTTTAGAGAAGCTTGTGCCTATAGTCATATACCTGGTGAGAATATGATATGGGCAGATAAAAAAGGAAATATAGGTTGGCAGGCTGTGGGCATTATTCCTATTCGAAAAAATTTCAGTGGCTATGTTCCAATACCGGGTGATGGTAGGTATGAATGGGCGGGTTATTTACCTATTAAAGAGCGACCACATTTACTCAATCCAAGCAAAGATTTTTTTGCAACAGCGAATCAGCATGTGACCCCAGATACCTATGAACACTGGGATGCAGTAGGCTACACCTGGGCCGATCCTTATAGAGGAGATAGAATAAATAAAGTATTAGCGGAGAAAAAAAATATTAGTATAGAGGATATGGGAAAATTACAAACCGATTATTTTTCTATACCAGCAAGTGCTATTGTACCGCTACTTGAACAAATAAAATTTGAAGATTCTTTTTCAAATGCAGCGAAACAATATTTAATGAATTGGAATTTTGTCTTGGATAAAAATAGTATTGCTGCAGGTATTTATGTGGGCTGGGAAAAACAATTAGCTATCAACGCACAAAAATATTTTGTACCCGATGAAATTAAGCTGTGGATTAATTTGCAATTAAAAAAAGTAATTGAGCGTTTAGAAAATCCTATAAATTATTTTGGAGCAAATGAACAAGTAGCAAAAAATAATAGAGATGCCTTTGTAAAAAAAGCATTTGAAACGGCTATTCAAAGTTTAAAAAATAAATTAGGTGCTGATATGAATGCCTGGAACTATGGTCAAGAAAAGTACAAGCATATATATTTTGAACACCCCTTAGCTAATTTGGTAAGTCCTGCTTTAAAAGCCAAATTAAACATAGGGCCCCTGCCAAGAGGGGGTAATGGCCAAACACCGGGGTCGACTGGTGCTGCTGATAATCAAGTAAGTGGGGCAAGTTTTCGAATTTTGATGGATACCCATGACTGGGATAAAACATTGATAATCAATACTCCTGGACAATCTGGGGATAGCAATAGCCCTTTTTATCGCAATCTTTTCTCTACCTGGGCCAATGATGCTTATTTCCCTTCCTATTATTCTAGGGAATTAATTGAGAAAACAGCGGTGGAAAAATGGGTAATTAAGCCCTAAAAATTAGTTGTAAAATAGTCTAGAAAATCATTCTAGGCTTTTTTATTTATATAATTGATAATCAATATATTACACCTATTTTATTTATTCAATATTGCCTAAATGTTAAATTTTTATAGAATAAACTTTAACACTTTGTTAATATATCCCAATATTCATTAAATTCGCATTCTAAATTTGAAATATGAAAAAACTTATGTTGATGTTGATTCTAGGTTTATTGACGATGACAAGTGCCTTTGCACAAACACGTCAGTTAACTGGTAGAGTAACAGA
>CANCRC010000108.1 GCA_947380435.1 Chitinophagaceae bacterium | reverse complement strand
AGAGACGAACTGAATTTTGTCCTTTACTTAAAAAATGAAATCTTGCATTGGTTCTTTCAGGACAACCTTCGCCAGCAAACATTCTAGTAGGGTCTTCATTGTTTTGTTTCCATTTAAAAACGCCGGCTGTATATGGAAAGTAACCTGGTAAGTTTTCTTTCAAATGCCATTGTGCAATATCACCCCAGTCTTTAAAACTAGGTACTTGAACTTTTTGAATAAGGGTTCCAGAGGGTGTTTCAAAACGAATAGATTGTTTTGTCTTTTTTCCTTTTTGATCTATCTCTATAAAAGCTTCTTTATATGATTTGCTTTTTGCAGGCCAATCTATTAATAATTGTTTTACTTCTTTGTCAATACCCTCTTCAATAAGCTGGTTGGCTTTTATAATTTTTTTATCCTCTTTTAAACTAGGTTCTTTTAATACTTCTTGAAAGCAATACCACTTAGACGCTTTATTTTTCTGTTCTTCTATCCATTGATTATTTTTTTGAATTGCCGTTACAATTTCTCCTAAATACTGAGTTCTTTTATTTGGAATAGTGGGTGCAGTTACTACATTTTCATTATAGTGGGGGTCCCATGGCAATGGGTTCCATTGTTTGGTATGTGTTTGAAAAACTATTGCTGCCATTGCATTGTACATGGCTTGCATACCAGGGTCGTTGAAATGAGAAGCAATGGTACCAAAAACAGGAAGGGCATTTTTTTCATCGGCCCAAATATGATGAGAGCGACGATATTGTTTTCGCACATCTCTTACTGCATCTAAACCACCTGCTCTATCGAATTTATTAATGGCAATTAATTTTGCATAATCAATCATGTTAATTTTCTCTAATTGAGTAGGCGCACCAAATTCTGGCGTCATCACATAAATTGGAATACTTACATAATCTACAATGGTGGCGTCGTTCTGGCCCACCCCTGCTGTCTCAATAATAATAGCATCATAGCCTGCCTCTATTAAAAGTGCAATCACGCCGTCCATGGAACTTGCAATAGTATTTTTATCAGACCTAGTGGCTAAAGAACGCATAAATACATTAGGATGATCTATGGCATTCATTCTAATTCGGTCACCCAATAATGCACCACCTGTTTTTCTTTTACTAGGATCTACTGAAACAATAGCAATGGTTTTAGTAGGGTTCGCTAATAAAAAATATTGCACCAACCTATCACAAACAGTGGACTTGCCTGCCCCACCCGTTCCCGTAAGCCCAATGATGGGAATATTTTGCTTTGCTTTTTTAGAATTTATTTTTTGAGTAGTCTTTTTTGAACTAGCAATTTTTAAACTAGCATTATTTGAGTTACTAGTTTTTGTAGGATTATTTTGTAATAGCGTTATAGCTCTGCTTACATAACGCGGATCAATTTTTTTAGGAACAGATAATTTGGGTAATTTCTTTGAAGGAAAATCTTTCAATGTATAATTACAAAATTGAATCACTTCTTCAATCATGCCCTCAATACCTAACTTCAAACCATCTTCTGGTAAATAAATTTTAGAGATACCCATTTTTTCTAATTGAGCGGCTTCTTTAGGTAAAATAGTTCCACCGCCACCGCCTACAATTTTAATATGCCCATAGCCGGCATCATTTAATAATTTTCTTACGTAGGTGAAAAATTCAATATGCCCTCCTTGATAAGAAGTAATGGCAATACCTTGTACATCTTCTTCAATAGCAGCGGCTACAATTTCCCTAGCAGAACGGTTATGTCCAAAATGAATAATCTCTGCTCCCTTTTCTTGGAGCACACGACGCATGATATTTATAGAAGCGTCATGTCCATCAAATAAACTGGTGGAAGTTAGGATACGTATATTATTCATGCTATAAAGCTAACAAATGTTAGCAACATGACAAATTAAAACAAACAAAAACTAACTAGGCTTTTTTTGCTGCCTGCAGTTTAGCTGCTGCAATAAAATGCACAAATAAAGGGGCTGGATGTTCTACTGTACTTTTTAATTCAGGATGATATTGAACCCCAATAAAGAAAGGATGATTAGGCAATTCTACAATCTCCACAAGACCTAATTCTGGATTCACCCCACTAGTGACCATTCCGTTTTCTTGGAATAATTTCAAGAAGGTATTATTAAATTCATAACGGTGTCTATGTCTTTCATTAATATTCGTACTGCCGTATATTTTATAAGCTAATGTATCTTTAGTAATAGTACAAGGATAAGAACCTAAACGCATGGTTCCACCTTTCATGGTAATTCTTTTTTGATCTTCCATCATATCAATTACCGGATGTTCTGTATTCGCATCCATTTCTACCGAGTGCGCACCTTTTAAATGTAAAATATTACGTGCAAATTCAATCACGGCCATTTGCATGCCTAAGCAAATACCAAAGAAGGGTAAATTGTTTTCTCTAGCATATTTTACTGCTACAATTTTTCCTTCAATACCTCTATTACCAAAACCTGGCGCTACTAATAAACCATCTAAACCTTCTAATTGCTTATTTACATTCGCTTCAATAATATTTTCACTGTGCACATTCACTACATTTACTTTCACCTCGTTCATAGCACCAGCATGTATAAAACTTTCTAAGATAGATTTATAAGCATCTTGTAGCTCTATATATTTTCCAATTAGCCCAATATTCACTGTGCTTTTAGGATGTTTCAATTTATCTAAAAATACATTCCACTTTTTTAAATCTGGCTCCTTGAAATTTTGAATATTTAATTTCTTAAGTACGATTAAATCTAATTGTTCTTTTTGCATTAACAAAGGCACTTCATAAATAGTACTCGCATCCAATGATTCAATAACATTACCTGCTTTTACATTACAGAATAAAGCAATTTTTCTTTTAATATCATCATTTAAAGGATGTTCTGTTCTACAAACAATCACATCGGGATGTACCCCTGTCTCACTTAACATTCTCACACTATGTTGAGTAGGTTTTGTTTTTAATTCTTTTGCAGCACTTAAATAAGGAATTAAAGTTAAATGCACCACCATCACATCTTCTTCAGGTAATTCCCATTGAATTTGACGAACGGTTTCAATAAAAGGAGTACTCTCAATATCACCTACTGTTCCACCAATTTCAGTAATCACAATATCAAACTTACCATCCTGACCTAGTAATAACATACGACGCTTAATCTCATCGGTAATATGCGGTACAACTTGAACTGTTTTGCCTAAAAATTCGCCTGCTCTTTCTTTATTAATAACTGTTTGATAAATTCTTCCAGTAGTTACATTGTTCGCTTGTGAAGTAGGCGTGCTTAAAAAACGCTCATAGTGCCCTAAATCTAAATCGGTTTCTGCACCATCTTCAGTTACATAACATTCTCCATGCTCGTAGGGGTTCAAAGTACCTGGATCCACATTAATATAAGGATCAAATTTTTGTATCGTGGTAGTTAAACCTCTTGCTTGCAATAATTTTGCCAAAGAAGCGGCAATAATGCCCTTACCCAAACTACTCGTTACACCACCCGTTACAAATACATACTTTGCCATACTATTATTAGTTCATTTTTTGGAAATAGCTTAGACCCAATAGAAATATTCTATTGTGTTTAAACCAGTTTCAAAATGGTTAATTTACTTTTTTGGACCTATCTTTATTTGGAGAAATTCTTAGAGGTCGTACAAAACTACGCCAAAAAAGGGGGGCAACAAAATCATAGCGAGTACTCAACAAAAAATGTTTATAACTGTTATATAAAAGTGAACATCTTCAATTAAAATAAATAAAAATCAATGAAAAAAGCCATTTATGTCCTTTTTAGCGTCCTTTTGACAGCTAGTTTAATAAGCTGGAATTGGACAAAAAACCAACACCCTACCGTAGAAAAAGCGGAAGTAATTGAGTGTTTGAATATGGAAACACAGCAAGCTTACAAATTAGAGGCAAGCACACCTGCTTTTGCTGCATTGCACCCTACACCTCTTGCAGTTAATCCGGAAAACTTATTAGGTAAGATGATGACATTTGATGCTGCCGATGGTAAGCAGGCCAATGCTTATTTTATTGCTGCAAAAAAGAAAAGCAATAAATATTTAATTGTAATACAAGAATGGTGGGGTTTGAATGACAATGTAAAAATGGAATCAGATAAATATTACACCGACTTAGGAGATGTGAATGTAATTGCTGTAGATATGTATGATGGAAAAGTAGCTGCTACACCAGACAGCGCCATGAAATTAATGCGCGGTGCCGATATGGGAAGAATGACTGCCATTATTCAAGGAGCAATTAAATATGCAGGATCTAAAGCCTCTATCTATAGTATAGGTTGGTGCTTTGGTGGAATGTGGAGTTTACAAACCGCCATACTTGCAGGACCACAAGCAAAAGGAACCGTAATGTATTATGGTAGACCAGAAACCAATATGGATAAATTGAAATCTATTCAATGTGATATCATTGGCTTTTTTGGAAACTTAGATCAAAGCCCTTCTCCTGCAATGGTGAACGATTTTGAAAAAAATATGAAAGAAGCGGGTAAGAATTTATCCGTGAATAGATATGAAGCAGGTCATGGTTTTGCGAACCCAAGCAATCCAACTTATAATGCTGCTGCTAAAGAAGATGCTTATACAAAAGCGATTGCATTTTTTAAAGCACATTAAATTATAAAAAGAAAAAACTAAATAAATAGTTTTCAAAAGCCGCACTTTGGCTGCCTGCCAGGGAGGCGTTGAAAATTTATTTATTTAGTTTTCTTTTTTAAAGTTCATTATTACATATCCTTTTTAATCTTCTGAAAGCTAGTTGTTAAGCCTCTTATTAAGGAATAACTAAAGCCTTGATGCTCCATTTCATTTAAACCAGCAATGGTGCAACCCATTGGTGTGGTTACTTTATCTATCTCTTGTTCTGGATGCGTATTCTTCGTTAACAATAAATCGGCGGCGCCTTTTACCGTTTGTGCTGCAATTAAAGATGCTTGCGCTGCACTAAATCCAATTTCAATACCCCCTTGTATATTCGCTCTTATATATCTTAAAGCATAAGCTGTTCCACATGCCCCAAGTACAGTAGCCGCATCCATTAGTTTTTCATCAATTAGAATTGTTTTTCCTAATTGATTAAATAAATCACTCACAAAACTTAGTTGATTTGTAGCTGCTGTATTGGCACAAATACAAGTCATGCTTTGCTGAATGGCAATGGCCGTATTGGGCATGGCTCTTACAATGGCAAAACTACTATCTAAGATTTCTTCCACATCCTTTATCCATACACCAGTAGCCACACTTATAATAGTAGGTTTATTAGCTATTAATGAAGGTTTTATTTCTGTAAGTATATCTTTAATTTGAAAAGGCTTTACCGCTAAAATAACATACTGCGCCTCTTTTACTGCAGATGCATTATTACTCGTAACTATTACCCCTTTTTCAGCTAAGTGTTGAATGGTTTGCAAATTTCTTTTGGTAAGGGTAATTTGATTTGCTTTTACAAAACCACTTTGTATTAAGCCTTCTGCAATTGAAGCCCCTAAATTGCCGACGCCAATGATGGCTATTTTATTATTTGACATTTGATAGAATTTTATAATTATTTATGTAAAGAAATATTTTATTGAAACTAGCATCATTTGAATTAACAACTATTTCGAGACGAGCTTTCGAGCAATGCGCAGAGCGAGGCAAGAAATAGGTTTTTAATTCAAATGAAATAAATGAAGTACTAGGAATAGTCTAACATACTATTAGAACGAATCTAAAGAATTGAAAAATTAATAACCCCTTGAGGGAAGCAAATAATTTTTTACATAGTCAGTAACACCTTCCTCAAGCGTTGAGAATGGCTTATCATATCCAGCACTGCGAAGCTTATTCATGTTGGCTTCTGTAAAATATTGATATTTATCTCTAATATCTAAAGGCATATCAATGAATTCAATATTAGGTTTTAAACCTTGTGCTATAAAAGTATTAGCCGCTAAATCATAAAAGCTTCTAGCCTTTCCTGTTCCTAAATTATATAAACCATTTTTAGCTGGAGTCCAATTAGCTGCAAACATTTCATGCATCATCCATCCTATCACATTCACTAAGTCTTTCACATATATAAAGTCTCTTAGCTGTTCTCCGTCTTTAAAATCGGGGCGGTGACTTTTAAATAATTTAACCAAACCGGTTTCTTTAATTTGATTGAAAGCATGAAAAATAACACTGGCCATTCTAGCCTTATGCCCTTCATTGGGGCCGTATACATTAAAGAACTTCAAACCTGTCCATAAAGGAGGTTGCTCAGTTTGAGCTATTGCCCATTTATCAAATTCATTTTTACTTACACCATATGGGTTCAGTGGAACTAATTTGTCTAATATAGTATGGCTGTCATCGTATCCTTGTTCACCGCTACCATAAGTGGCTGCAGAAGAAGCATAAATAAATGGAATTTTTTTTCTAGTGGCATATATCCAAAGCGATTTAGAATATTCCACATTCAGTTCCTCATGAATAGCATAATTAAATTCAGTGGTATCGGTTCTGGCACCTAAGTGAATAATGATATCAATTTCATGTTCATCATTTATGAGTTGATCTAAAAAAGCCTGACGCTCAATAACCTTTGTATATGTTTTTTGCTCCCAGTTTTTTCTTTTTGCTTCTACACCAAAATCATCTACTAATAATAAATTAGTAAAGCCCTTTTCATTTAAATACTGCACCATCACAGAGCCAATAAAGCCTGCAGTACCCGTTATTACTATAGTTGGTTGTTTGGTCATTGAATTAAGAAGCTAATTTATTTTCAATAGCAGTATCATAACTATTTTTCCAACTAGCAATGCTTCCCCAATTTTCTCCCTCAACATTTATACTTCCTTCTGTTACTTTACCTAAAACAGTAAAAT
>CANCRC010000107.1 GCA_947380435.1 Chitinophagaceae bacterium | reverse complement strand
GCAGGGGCTACAGGGCAAGGAAAGTCGGTGGGATTAAATGCTATACTTGTTTCTTTATTATATAAGAAGCATCCTTCTCAATTAAAATTTGTTTTAGTAGATCCTAAGAAAGTGGAATTAAGTTTATACCGTGTGATTGAAAAACATTTTTTAGCAAAATTACCAGGAGAACAAGATGCCATTATTACCGATACTAAAAAAGTAATCAATACACTGAATGCATTATGTATTGAGATGGACAACAGATACGATTTATTAAAAGAAGCAGGTTGTAGAAATATAAAAGAGTATAACGATAAATTCACGGCGCGTAGGTTGAACCCAGAAAAGGGTCATCAGTTTTTACCCTTTATAGTTTTAGTAGTGGATGAGTTTGCCGATTTAATTATGACGGCAGGTAAAGAAGTGGAAATGCCTATTGCTCGTTTAGCGCAGTTAGCAAGAGCGGTGGGCATACATTTAATTATTGCTACACAAAGACCAAGTGTAAATATTATTACAGGAACTATTAAAGCAAACTTCCCAGCACGTATTGCCTTTAAAGTATCCAGTAAAATAGATAGTAGAACTATTTTAGATGCAGGTGGTGCAGAGCAATTAATTGGTAAAGGAGATATGCTGGTGAGTTATAATGGAGAAATTACCCGTTTGCAATGTGCTTTTGTAGACACACCAGAAGTAGACCGCGTTTGTTCTTTCATTGCCGATCAGAAAGGATATCCTCAAGCATTTTTATTACCTGAATACGTAGATGAGAAAGAGATGGATGCGGGTAATTTTGATTCAGGAGCTAGAGATGTCTTATTTGAAGAAGCGGCTAGGTTAATTGTAAGTGCTCAAATGGGATCGACCTCTTTAATACAAAGAAGAATGAAATTGGGTTATAATAGAGCCGGTAGGTTAATGGATCAACTAGAGTCTGCTGGTTTAGTAGGCCCAAGCCAGGGTTCTAAGCCTAGAGAGGTTTTATATAAGACCGAGGCCGATTTAAATACCTTTTTAAAGGGACTTGATTAAATAAAGCAGAAAACTTTGCCTTAATTTAACACTAACTTAAACATCCATTCTTTAATTTTGTCCAAACCTCATTGTATCAATAATCGCTATTTTATGAGAACCCCCTTAGTGCTGCTTGCTTTTTTTGCCTGTTTGTCGACATTCGCCCAAAAGGATGCCTCAGCCAAGGTTATTTTAGACCAAGTAGGGGCTAAAGTGAAGGATTCTAAAGGAATACTGGTAAGCATTCAGCTAATCTCCAAGAATGCTCAAGGCAAGGCCCTGGGAACCAAGCAGATAAATTTAAAAATGAAGGGAGATAAATACTTTTTGAAACAAGGGCTGATGGAAATACTTTGTGATGGCAAAATTATCTACAATTTTGACGGGGCAAATTCCATTTCAAAGTCTAGTTTAGCAGAGTCGGATCAAACCCTAAGTCCTCAAAAATTATTAGCAGGTAACTACGATAAAGACTTCAATTACAGCCTTTTAGCTCAAACTTCTTCCAATGCAACTATTGAACTCACCCCACTTGATAAGCGTAAGAGTTTTCAGAAAGTAACCCTGGTTATTGACAAGCTTAAATCGGCCCTTTCTTCGGCCTCCATATTAGATAAAAGCAATAATAGCACAGTAGTAAAAGTGCTATCAATTAATTACAATGCTGTTTTGGCCGACAATCTATTCCTCTTCAATAGAGCCAAATACCCAAAAAACGTGGAAATTTTTGATTGATTTACGCCTTTTTACACGTATCTTCGCAGCCGAAATAAAAAAATAAAACCGTAGTTAATAGTTAACTACAAAAAAAGAAGTTTTACAATGGCTATATTAACATCAGAAAAGAAAGCAAGCATTTTTGCTGAATTTGGCGGAAAAGCAACTAACACAGGTTCAATTGAAGGACAAGTTGCTCTATTAACCGAGCGTATTGCGCACATTTCAGGTCACCTGAAAGCAAACCACAAAGACCATTCAACTCAAAGAGGTTTAATGCAATTAGTGGGTCAGCGTAAGCGTTTATTGGTTTATTTACAAAAACATAACCTAACGGGTTACCGCGCACTAATTGAAAAATTAGGCTTAAGAAAATAATCAACAAAAACAAATTATAGGCTGTCCCAACTGTACAACACGGTTGGGATTAGTCGTTTATATACTATCGATTCTATCAAAGAAAAGATTTAAAAAAATTAAAATGATAACACAACCTAAATCAGTCAAGTTTGAAATAAATCCAGGACAAGAGGTATTTATTGAAACAGGTAAATTAGCGCGTCAAGCAGATGGTGCTGTTACTGTAAGACAAGGCAATTGTATTTTACTCGCAACAGTAGTTGCGAATAAGGATCCTAAAGAAGGACAAGACTTTTTTCCTTTAAGCGTAGACTACCAAGAAAAATTTGCATCTGCAGGTCGTATTCCTGGTTCTTTCTTCAAAAGAGAAGCGCGTTTAAACGATTATGAAATATTAACCAGCCGTTTAATTGACCGTGCACTTCGTCCTTTATTCCCTGAAGATTATTTATGTGATGTACAAGTATTAATCTCTTTGATATCTAGTGATGAAAATGTAATGCCCGATTCATTAGCCTGTCTTGCAGCTTCTGCAGCATTAGCCGTTTCTAATATTCCTATTAAAGAAATTATTTCTGAAGTACGTATTGGTCGCATCAAAGGAGAATTTATTATTAATCCTTCTAAAGCACAATTAGCTATTTCTGATTTTGAATTTTTAATTGCTGCTACTGAAAAGAATTTGATGATGGTTGAAGGAGAAGCAAAAGAATGTTCTGAAGAAGAATTAGTTCAATGTTTAGAAATTGCACATGAAGCCATTCGCAAACAAATTAAAGCACAAGCGGAATTAAGAAAAGTAGTAGGTATCACTGAAGTGCGTGATTATAAAAAACCAGAACAAGATATTACCATTAAAGATAAAGTATATGCATTCGCTAAAGCGAAAGTAACTGCCATTGCTGAAATGGGTTCTGCTAAGCATGAAAGAAGCGATGCTTTCACTGCATTGAAAAAAGAAATCATTGAACATTTAGGAACTGAAATTACCGACTTGCAAAAGAAATTAGCAGGTAAGTATTACGAGGACTTAAAATGGGAATTAGTAAGAGACATGATGGTGGACAAACGTATTCGTTTAGATGGTCGTAAGTTAGATCAAGTACGTCCATTAGCCATGGAAGTAGATCCACTTCCAACACCGCATGGTTCTTCTTTATTTACAAGAGGAGAAACTCAATCTTTAACAACAGTTACCTTAGGTACAAAGTTGGATGAGTTAATGCAAGAGACTGCAGCAAGTGCAGAATACACTAAATTTTTCTTACACTATAATTTCCCTCCTTTCTCTACAGGAGAAGTGAAGATGATGCGTGGTGTAGGTCGTCGTGAAGTAGGTCATGGTAATTTAGCCATGCGTTCTTTAAAACAAATGTTACCGGATACAACTACTTTCCCATACACATTAAGAGTAGTCTCTGATGTATTAGAATCAAATGGTTCATCCTCTATGGCAACAGTTTGTGCGGGTTCATTAGCTTTAATGGATGCAGGTGTTCCAATGCCTAAGCACGTGAGTGGTGTGGCCATGGGATTAATTTCAAGAGAAGATGGTAAATACGCCATCTTAACAGATATCTTAGGTGATGAAGATCATTTAGGAGATATGGATTTCAAAGTAACTGGTACACGCGATGGTATTTGCGGTGTGCAAATGGATATTAAAGTTGACGGTTTAAGTATGGACATTATGCGTGAAGCATTGTCTCAAGCTAAAAAAGGTCGCTTACATATTTTAGATGCGATGTACGAATGTATGCCAGCTGCACGTGCCGATGTGAAACCACATGCACCAAGAATGGTGAAGTTAATTATTGATAAAGAATTTATTGGAGCTGTAATCGGGCCAGGTGGTAAAATTATCCAAGAGATGCAAAGAACCACTGGTGCAACTATTAATATTGAGGAAGTGGGCAACCATGGTGAAGTAAGTATCTTCTCTGCTAACAAGGATAGCTTAGACGCTGCTGTGAAGTGGATCAATGGTATTGTTGCTGTTCCAGAAATTGGAGATGAATACGAAGGGGTAGTGAAAGGGGTGAAAGAGTTTGGTGCCTTTGTAGAATTCATGCCAGGCAAACAAGGTTTATTACACATTAGTGAAATAAGCTGGAAGCGTTTGGAAACCATGGATGGTATCTTTAACGAAGGAGATGTAGTAAAAGTGAAATTGGTTGGTTTGGATCCTAAAACAGGCAAGTTTAAATTAAGTCATAAAGCTTTATTACCTCGTCCAGAGCAAGCGCCTCGTGAAGATAGAGGTCCTCAACAAGGTTAATTTTTCTGCGCCTTTTTAAAATTTAAAGGCTAGAAAAATTCTATAATGATTTTTAAAATGCCTTCCCATAATCGGGAGGGCATTTTTTTGGATATAATTGGTTTGATAGCATTACAAATGAATAAATCCAATTCCGAGTCGAACTTTCGAGCATGCGCAGAGAGAGACGAGGGATTGGGATTTATTCAATAGTGTAAGGTATCTTTGTGACCAATTAAGCCATCATAATAACACCCCATGTCTAAAGAATATATACAAATAGCCTTCAATTTCGACAAACAAGAACAGTTTGAAATGTTGGTGGCCCAATTATCGGCATTGGGATTTGAGGGGTTTAACGAGGAAGAGGCAAGCCAAGGCATTAATGATGGGGTGAAAATGTCAAATAAGCTAGGAGAAGGGGCAGGACATTGCAAAACCTTTGTACTAAAGACAGATTTTGAGGCTAATTTATTGGGTAATGAATTAGATATTATATTCAAACAGCATAAGTTAACTTACACAAAATCAGTAATTAAAGAAGAAAATTGGAATGCTCTTTGGGAATCTAATTTTGAACCAGTAAGGGTAGGTGATTTTGTAGGTATTAGAGCTAATTTTCATCCCCATTTTGAACCTAAAGTAGCTTATGAGATAGAGATTACGCCTAAAATGAGCTTTGGAACAGGCCATCATGCCACTACTTTTACTGTGATTGAACTCATGGAATTTATGGACTTTAAAGGCAAGACGGTCTATGATTTTGGAACCGGTACCGGTATATTAGCCATACTTGCTGAAAAGCTAGGGGCGGCATCGGTTTTGGCCGTAGATAACGACGATTGGTGTATAGAAAATTCCATAGAAAATGTACAAAACAATGGTTGTCAATTAGTTAGAATAGAAAAAGTAGAATCGGCCTATCAAAAAGAAAACTTTGACATTATTATAGCCAATGTAAACAGGCATATCATTGAAGCTAATATGCTTGAATTAAGCCAATTGGCAAGTCCTACAGCTACCTTGGTTTTAAGTGGTTTACTTATTGAGGATCAAGCAGATATAATACAATTAGCAGCGAAACAAGGCTGGAATTACCAAAAATCAAGGCCCTTAAATGGCTGGCTTAGTTTATTGTTTAATCTTTAAAAGAAGGTTCACCAGGTAGTGTTAACAAATCATTAATTTTTTTCGTCGTATCTTTGCCTTCCAAGAAAATTGAAATATGACTGAAATTGTATTAATTATTCTGGCCTATATCATCGGTTCTATCCCTACAGCAGTTTGGGTGAGTAAGTCTGTTTTTGGGATTGACATTAGAGATTACGGAAGTGGGAACGCAGGTGCGACCAATTCCTTTAGGGTATTAGGTACTAAATGGGGAAGTTTTGTAATGCTGGTGGATGTTACCAAGGGTGTTATTGCAACTTCCTTATACATACTTATTCCTTATTATTTAACCAACGAACTAGCAAGAACCAATTTTATGATAGCCCTAGGAATGGTGGCTGTCCTTGGACATATATTTCCCATTTTTGCCAATTTTAAAGGGGGAAAGGGTGTGGCTACTTTATTGGGAATGGCCTTAGCTATTCAACCAGTAGTCGCTTTATTATGCTTAGTAGTATTCTTAATTACTTTGCTTTCAACTCGATTTGTATCATTAAGCTCTATGCTCGCGGGAGTGGCTTTTATGGTATTGATCCTCTTTATTTTCAATGAGAAGGAGACCATCTATCGCCTTTTCGCTATAATAGTTGCAATGATGGTGGTGGTGACTCATCAAAAAAACATCACTAGGCTTATCAAGGGTACTGAAAATAAGGTGCCCATTTTCAAAAACAGGAATAGAAGAAGCCTTAAATAAGGATTTGTTCATCAAATTTTTTTAAGATTTCACCAAGATTGTACTTCTAAAAAATTAGAATTTCGTAACTTCGTCGTCCCTTAAAACTTTAAAGCTATGTCAGGTAATCAGAATATTTTAGAGAAATTGCAACTGAAGGAAGAGAAAAATTTACTGATCCAAGGCCTACCTTCTTCCGTAGAAAAGCAGTTTGCTAAGCTTTCTTACAACAAGAACTTGACCCCTTTATTAAAGACTAGAAAAATCGATTTTGCGCTTATTTTCGCTATCAATCAATTGCAATTAAATAATATCCTAAAAGAGGTATTTTCAGCCTTACATCCAGAAAGTAAATTATGGATTGCTTATCCAAAAACTACTTCTAAAATTGTATCCGATTTAAACAGAGACGCTAGCTGGGAAATTTTATCTAAGAACGATTATGAGGCAGTAAGACAAGTTACTTTAGACCATGTATGGACAGCAATGCGTTTTAAGAAATTAGATCAAATACCTAATAGAAACAGAACCTTTGTTGAATTTAAGGCTGCCAATATTAAAGTGGACGATTTTGAAAAAAGATTAATTGCCCTTCCAATAGAATTAGATAAATTATTTGGCGCACATGAAGAAGCCAGAGAGTTCTTTACCTCTTTATCTATATTGAATCAAAAAGAATATTTAAGTTGGATTCAAGGTGCTAAAAAAGAAGAGACCAAACAAAAACGTTTGGAAGCTACTTTAGAAAAATTATTAGCAGGGACGAATAGCCCATCCGAAAAGTAGGGTTATTAAAATTTTTTATA
>CANCRC010000106.1 GCA_947380435.1 Chitinophagaceae bacterium | reverse complement strand
GACGTAATGAAAGATTCTTTAAGAGAAGAAATTCGTCGCGTACTTAAGTCATTGAGTCCTAGAGAGGCAGAGATAGTTAACGCGTATTTTGGTTTAGATGGAGAGAATGGCGTTACCATTGAGCAAATTGGTATTAAATACGATTTAACGAAGGAAAGAATAAGACAAATTAAAGAGCGTGCTATTAAACGTTTACAAAAAGCAAGATATAGCAACGCACTAAAGGCTTATTTGGGCTAGTAGTATACAATATTATAAAGCCCCTTCAGTCTAAGGATTTGATGGGGCTTTTTTTTAGCCAAGATTTTGTTGATGATTTGATAATGAAGAAAGTAAAAGGATTGAATAGGATAAATTGAATTTTGAATAAGTAATAAAGAAGTTATGGAAACAGAAAAAGTAAGCATTTTAATTATAGGTTCAGGACCTGCAGGCTACACAGCTGCTATTTATGCAGCGCGTGCGAATATGAAACCATTATTATACCAAGGTATTCAACCAGGTGGTCAATTAACTATTACCACTGAAGTAGAAAACTATCCTGGTTTCCCAGATGGTATTCAAGGACCAGAAATGATGGTGCATTTTGAAAAACAAGCAGCTCGTATGGGTGCAGACATTCGTTATGGCTTAGCTACTAAGGTTGATTTTAGTGGAGAAGTAAAAAAAGTTTGGATTGATGATGAAAAATTAATTGAAGCGGACGCAGTTATTATATCAACTGGTGCCAGTGCTAAATGGTTAGGCATTCCTAGTGAAGAAAGATTAAATGGTTTTGGCGTAAGTGCTTGTGCAGTTTGTGATGGATTCTTTTTTAAAGGAAAAGAAGTAGCCATTGTAGGTGCGGGTGATACAGCTGCTGAAGAAGCACATTATTTATCTAAAATGTGTACCACGGTGCATATGTTTGTGCGTAAGGAAGCTATGCGTGCAAGTAAAGTAATGCAGGACAGAGTGTTGAATACGCCGAATATTAAAGTGTATTTCAATACAGAGACCGATGAAATTTTAGGAGAGAAGAAAGTGGAAGGGGTACGTATTTTAAATACTAAAACAAATACAAAACAAGAAATTCCAGTAAGCGCCTTTTTTGTGGCTATTGGTCATACACCTAATAGCGGTATTTTCAAAGACTATATAACTATGGATGAAACGGGTTATATACTTACAGAACCTGGTACTACTAAAACCAATGTGGAAGGTGTATTTGCATCGGGAGATGTGCAAGATAAAAATTACCGTCAAGCAGTCACTGCAGCGGGTAGTGGTTGTATGGCTGCACTTGATGCTGAGCGTTATTTAACGGCTAAAGGACATTAATGTCAACCAATAACCATATGCGCATTAGTTTAGATAAGCTAGTATTTTTCGGCTATCATGGACTATATGCAGAAGAAAAAAAATTAGGCAATACTTATATTGTAGATGTAGTCATTGATTTTACTCCTAAGAAATCTATTATTGACAATTTAGATCAAACCATTGACTATGTACATGTATATGCACTTATAAAAAAGTGGATGGAAATTCCAACGCCTTTATTAGAAACCTTGGTGGGCAATATGGCTGATGATATTTTAAAAGAACAATTACTGGCAGAAAAGGTAATGGTGAAAATTACCAAGCAACATTTACCCATTGCTGAATTTGAAGGAACCGCTTCGGTTTCAATAGAAAAATCAAGAGTTTAGATAATACTGACTTTGTTATCCTTATACTCTCTACAATTAAATTCTCTTATTCTTCCATCTCATGGAGTGTATATACAAATAAGAAGGTACTAGTAAAGAAATCCAATAAATAATTTCACAGACCCAGCCAATAGTAATGGGTAATTGGAAATACTCAATAGTTAAGTAGGCGTAGATGATATAAATAATAATAGCTATAAATTCTATTGCTAAATTAATTTTAGACTGTCCGGTACCAGTTACCCCATTCAGCCAAATAGTAGCAATGGACATAAGTACTAAGGCAAAGGAAACCACTCTTAAAACCGGTATGCCTTCTTGCATAAAACCTTCCCCTTGTCCATAAATAGATAAAAAAGGATGTGCAAATACATTTAGTAATAAACAAATCATTAATGCAAATCCTACACTCCATTTTACAATCTTATTAATTAATGGAATGACTTTATCCTGCATACCTTGTCCAATAATATTACTTACCATGGTATTAGAAGTAGCTGCAAATGCCCAAGTAAAACTTCCAAAGAAGCCAAATATATTACGCATGGCATTGGATACCGCTAAGGCCTGCTCGCCTCTATGTTCAATTAAAATATAAAAGAACTCCCAGCTAATAATGCTAATCATATACTGCATCATAATAGGGGAAGACTGCACCAATATTAATTTAATATAGTCCCACTTTACTGAAAAGCTTTTGAATAGTTCGAAGCGGGCTCCAATTTTTTGGTAGTGAATCACTAAGTATATCACCAGTAGTCCCATTACTTCAGATATAATGGATGCATAGGCTGCTCCATTTAAGCCCATGGCTGTAAAACCAAAATGACCAAATATTAAACTGTAATCGAAAAATATATTAAAAATAGCTTCTGTAGCGGTGCCTATAATTAAAAATTTACTTTGATTGGTACCAACTAACAAAGCATTGCGCATTTGATAAATAAATAGAAAGGGTATGCCCCAAATTCTAATTTTTAAAAATTCAATGACAGTATTAGCTCTTTGAGCATTGTGTAAAACAGCATGAAAAATACTCGGAGCAATAAAATAAGTGAATAAGATTCCCACCGCAGATAAGAATAAGGAGATAATAACTCCTTGAGAAAACAAGACCCCAATTTCATCCACTCTATTTTCTCCAGCTCTTCTTGAAATAAGGGCTTGTAAGCCATTATTTAAACCCTGGCCCATTACCCCAAAAATTAAGTAAAAAACACCCGTAATACCACCAATAGCTAAGGCCTCTGAACTTAATGCACCTAAGAATATATTATTAATGACAAAGTTCACTTGAGGCACCATTATAGCTAAAGCAATAGGCAAGGAGATAGCCAGAATTTGCTTGCTACTAATAGTTACTTGTAAAGAAGGGGTGGCTTGTGCGCTGCTCATATATTTGCAAATCTACAATTAGTTTTAGCAAAGAACTGCCTCTTTTTTTATATCATTGCATAAGAATTAGCTCTATGGCCAACAAGAAAATAGGATTTTATGGGAAATTAGAAAGCACTGCTAATAATAAGGTAGAAAACTTATATATCGTAGTAAATAACAAAAGCATTGTTTTTATTGTAAAGCATTTATTAAGTAATGAGTTTGTTTCTGTTGAACATTTTGAACAAGCTGCCGATAACACTGCATGGAATCCTTTATTTGCTTTTTTGCAAAATAATTCTAGTCTTATTCAGAATTATTATAAGAATATATATTTTGTAAATAATAGTAGTAGATTAATTCTTTCTCAAACCGATTCCAAAGACGACTCCTTATTAGCTGCCAATGAATTAGAGCTTATACATGGACCTAAATCGGATGAAGAAATTTATACAAGTTCTATCGGAGAAAAACATTTTCTAATTTACGGAGTGGCAGATGAATTGAGTGCTTTATTAACTAGGTATTTTCATTCAGGTAAATGGCAGCACTATGCAAGTTTTTTCTTGCAAAATGTAAAAGAGAATGAAGTTCAACTCAGCATTTTTGAAGATAATTTCCTTCTTTACATTGTGGCTGCTGGCAGTACAAAGCTTTTAAATTATTATCCCTTAGAAGTGGAGGATCAAAATATTTATACTGTTTTAAATAGTTGTATTAATGTGGGCATTGATACCAATGTTTTTACACTTTCTGTTTGGGGTTATGAAGAAGGTAAACATGCATTCATTCATACATTAGCGCCTTATTTTGCATCTAAGAAAATCATTCAGATAGAGCAGCTGCCGAATGCTTATTCATCTTATTTTATATTTTAATGAGAATTATTTCAGGTAAATATGGAGGTAGGAGAATAAATCCTCCCACTAATATGCCACATACAAGGCCTACCACGGATGTGGCGAAGGAAGGCTTGTTTAATATTTTACAAAGCAGAATTAATTTAGACGGTGCCAAAACCTTAGACTTATTCGGAGGCACAGGCTGTATTAGTTATGAGTTGGCTTCAAGAGGGGCAATTGCTTTAACCATTGTAGAGAAGGACAATCAAATGCTAGACTTTATTAAAAAAAATATAGAGCTACTTAAAATTGAAAATGTACAATTACTACGTATGGATGTATTTCAATATCTAAATAGCTGTTCTGAACAATTCGATTTTATTTTCGCAGGCCCTCCTTATGCCTTAACCACTATTGATGATTTACCAAGAATTATTGTTGAGCGAAAATTAATTTCTCCAGATGGATTTTTTATTTTAGAACATACCCCAAGAAATAATTACGAACAATTCCCAGGCTTCAGTTTTCAGCGTAATTATGGTGCAACTGTATTTAGTTTTTTCGAATAGTTAATAAAAATGCTATGTTAAAGTTGGCTGCTAGAAAGGAATTCTTAGAGAAAAGAAAAAATCTTACGGCTAGCGAATGCCTTAAATGGGATGACTTACTACTTATTCAATTTCAAAAACTAGACTGGGCAAATGTATCTTCAGTAGCAAATTTTTATCCTTTAGAAAATCATAATGAGCCCAATAGTTTATTGTTCACGCGATATTTAAAATGGCTCATTCCGGGTATACAAATGGTTTATCCAGTGGTAGATGCAGCAACTGCAACCATCTCATTTTATAAAGAGACAGAAGAGATTCGTTTTAATAATTGGGGAATAGCAGAACCTATATCTACTGAAAAACTAGAACCCCATTCTATTGATGCAGTAATAGTGCCCTTAATTGGATTTGATTTAAAAGGGCATCGAATAGGTTATGGGAAAGGTTTTTATGATAAATACTTTGAAAACTACCCCAAACATAGGCCTAGAATAGGGGTTTCCTATTTTGAGCCTATTTCAAATATAGAGGATACCCATGAATTTGACGTACCTTTGACCCATTGTATTACGCCTTGGAATAGTTATGAATTTTAACAATGTATTTTTAAAATCCTTTAGAGTTTTACTTTTACCATTTGCACTTATCTATGGTTGGATTGTTTTTGTAAGGAATTGGATGTATGCTAAGCAGTATCTCAAATCAACTTCATTTAATGTTCCTCTTATTTGTATTGGTAATTTATCTATGGGAGGGACGGGTAAATCGCCGATGGTAGAACATCTGCTTTCCATCCTATCCGAAGAATATAAAATAGCAACTTTAAGTAGAGGCTATAAAAGAAAAACAAAGGGTTATGCCTTAGCGAACGAAGCGTCTACTGCTTTAGAAATTGGAGATGAACCGATGCAGTTTCATTTAAAATTTCCAAATGTAGCCGTTTCAGTAGGAGAAAGACGCATTGAAGCGATGGCGCAATTAATTCAAGATGTACCTAAAGTGGAAGCCATTATATTGGACGATGCTTTTCAGCACCTTGAAATTAAAGCAGGTTTTAATATTTTATTAACCGAGTATGATAATTTATTCTGTGATGACTTTTTTATTCCCACCGGTGATTTAAGAGACGATAGAAAATCGGCAGGCAGAGCAGATATTATTATTGTCACTAAATGCCCGGCTAATTTGTCAGTGGAGGAAAAAGAAGAAATAACTGAAAAGATAGACCCTGCTTTACACCAGAGTTTGTTTTTTACCACCATTGCTTATGGAACACCTTATCATATTTACAACCCTTCCGATCAATGGGTTTTAACTTTAAGGGATGAAGTATTATTAGTATGTGGAATTGCCAACCCCTTACCTTTAAAAAATTATTTACACGAAAACACCAATACGTATTATCAATTAAGTTATAACGATCATCATATTTTCTCTATTGAAGACTTACAAGAAATAAAAGAAAAATTAGATGATATTCAATCAAAAAGCAAACTAATATTAACAACAGAAAAAGATGCTGTAAGACTGGTAAAATATACAGAAGAGCTTCATGCCCTTCCATTATATGTATTACCTATAAAGCCAAAATTTTTATTTGAAGCGGAGAATATTTTTAATGAACTCGTTAAAAATTATGTTGCACAATTTTACAAAAAAATAAATGGGAACTAGAAAGAACGACAAGAAAACAAAAAAGACAACGACTAAGCATACGCATATCGTTACCTCTTATAAGGGGGTGCTAGATATTGCGAAATCGGGTATGGGATTTGTGATGGTATCAGGTTTGGAAAACGATATATTGGTTTATCCAAACGATTTTAACACCGCCTTAAAGGGCGATGAAGTAAGTGTGAAAATCACAAAAATTAGACAATCTTCAGGAAAGAAAGAAGGTAAAATATTAGAAGTACTTAAAAGAAAACAAGTTTCTTTTGCGGGCACTATGCAGGTAAAAGAAAAAATTGCTTTTTTTATTCCAAGTACGGTAACACCTATGCCTGATATTTTTATTCCTATGGGAAAATTAAATGGGGCAAAGGATAAAGACAGGGTAATTGTTCAGTTAACCAAATGGGAGAAGTCCTCTAGAAAACCAGAGGGAGAAGTATTAAGAATATTTACACCAGAACAAGAGAATGATCTAGCGATGCAGTCTATTGTGGCGGAAGCTGGTTTTGCTTTAAGCTTCAGTGATGAAGTAAATGCTTTTGCAAGATCCTTATCCGATAAAATAGATGCAGCAGAACTTGCTAAAAGAAAAGATTATAGAAAAGTACTCACATTTACCATTGACCCGGTAGATGCCAAGGATTTTGATGATGCAATCTCTTATCAAAAATTAGCCAATGGCAATTTAGAAATTGGAGTGCATATTGCCGATGTAAGCCATTTTGTGCAACCAGGTACTGCAGTGGACAAAGAAGCCTATGAAAGAGCTACTTCAGTGTATTTGCCAGACCGAGTCTATCCAATGCTACCTGAACGCATATCCAATGAACTATGTTCATTAAGACCGAATG
>CANCRC010000105.1 GCA_947380435.1 Chitinophagaceae bacterium | reverse complement strand
AAGCCCTTGTCTTTCGCATCCGAAGGGCCTGCTGCTGGAGTAATATTATCCATAGTTATTTTTTTAGCGTTGAGATTGCTTTTTAATTGAGCTAATTCTGCTTCTATTTCTTCGTCTTCAATTTTTCTAAATAATAATTCAGGAGGGCGTAAGCTATAACCTACTTTTAATAAGTTAAAGCCACCTGCATTTTGCCATTCAAGCATTCTGTCTACCACTTTCATCATGTAGCACATTTTCTTAGCCGTGAAAGGTAAAAATGGATTTATTAAAATAGCGAGGTTAGCACATAGTTGCAAGCAAGCATGCATGGTGTTATCAATCTTAGCTTGAGCCGTTGGGTCGGTCTCCATATTTTTTGCTAGTATCCATGGTTCTTTCTTTTGCATGTATTGATTGCCTAAGCGCGCTAAATTAATTACTTCAAACTGCGCTTCTCTAAATTTATACTGCTCTAATAATTCAGTAATTTTTTCCTTACTTTCTTTTACGCTTATTAAAATGGCCTGGTCTTCGTCATCCAAAAATTCTGTATGAATTGGAGGTACTTTTCCTTTGCATAATTTATGCATTAGTACCCAGGTTCTATTGACAAAATTAGCGAATATGCTTACTAGCTCTCCGTTCACCGATTCTTGAAATCCTTTCCAAGTAAACTCGCTATCCTTTGACTCTGGTGCAATGGCGGTTAAATAAAAACGAAGACTATCGGCAAGGCCATTACCTCCATTGTCTTTTTTAATCCACTTATTTATAAAATCATCCATCTCAATGCTCCATCCTTTAGAAGTACTCATTTTATCGCCTTCTAAATTCATGAATTCATTGGCAGGTACATTTTCTGGTAAAATATTGCCATGCAATTTCAACATAATAGGAAAAATAATACAATGGAAAACAATATTGTCTTTACCAATAAAGTGAACTAGTTTGGTTTCTTTATCATTCCAATAAGGGGTCCAGTCTTTTCCTGTATTGAGTGCCCACTGTTTAGTAGCGCTTATATATCCAATAGGCGCATCAAACCAAACATATAAAACTTTTCCTGCGCCAGAGGCTAGTGGTACTTTCACGCCCCAGTCTAAATCACGGGTCACCGCTCTTGGTTGCAAGCCACCATCAATCCAACTTTTACATTGCCCTACCACAGCAGCTCTCCAATCTTTTGCATGGTCGTTTAAAATCCACTGACGTAAAAAGTCTTCGTGCTTATTTAAAGGTAAATACCAATGCGTAGTTTCTTTTTTTATAGGGGCTTGTCCACTTAAAGTACTTACTGGATTTATTAATTCTTCAGGACTTAAGCTCTTGCCACATTTTTCACATTGGTCACCATAGGCTTCTGGGTGACTACAATTAGGACAAGTTCCTTTTATATAACGGTCCGCTAAAAATGTTTCTGTGGCCTCATCAAAATATTGTTCAGTGGTCTTAGTTTCTAAATCGCCCTTGGCTTCTAAGTCTTTAAAAAATGCACTAGCCGTTTCATGGTGCAAGGGGTCGCTTGTGCGGTGGTAAATATCAAACTCAATTCCTAAGTCCTTAAAATTTTGCTCAATAATAGGATGGTATTTATCAATGATGGCTTGAGCCGTGGTACCTTCCTTGGTGGCTTGAATAGGAATAGCCGTTCCGTGCTCATCGCTACCGCAAACAAATACCACATCTCTTTTCTGCGCTTTAAGGTAGCGGACATAAATATCGGCTGGCAAATAGGCGCCTGCCAAGTGGCCAATATGCTTCAGTCCATTTGCATAAGGAAGGGCTGCTGTAATCAAATATCTTTTAGGCGTGTTCATTGCAGCAAAAGTACTTAATATTGTGGTATGATTCAACCGTCTCATATTAAGCAGGGCGACACCATTGGCATAGTATGTCCTTCGGGATATATCCCCTTGGAAAAAGTGCAAGTTTGTATTCAAACCCTTGAAAAATGGGGCTATAAAGTAAAGTTGGGAACTACCGTTGGGGCAAAAAAGGACAGTTTTTCGGGTACGGACCAGCAAAGGGCAGAAGATCTACAAACTATGCTAGACGACGCTTCTGTAAAGGCCATACTCTGCGCCAGGGGTGGTTATGGGGCAAGCAGAATAATTAATACTATTAATTTTAATCGTTTTAATGAACAGCCTAAATGGGTGATTGGCTTTAGCGATATCACTGTTTTACATGCGGCCATTTTACAGCAAAATTGTATGAGTATTCACGGTCCCATGGCGGCGGCTTTTGCAAAGGGGGCAGCGGGGGAGCCTTATATACAATCCTTAAAACAAGTATTGGAAGGAGAGAAAACTAGTTATACAATACCGGCAAATTCCATGAATAGTTTAGGTGTTACAAAAGCTGAAATGGTGGGCGGTAATTTATGCATGCTTGCGCATTTAATAGGTTCGAAAAATGCTATTGATACCAATGGAAAAATTTTGTTTTTAGAAGATGTGGGGGAGTATCATTATAATATTGATAGGTTAATCATACAGTGTAAAAATGCAGGGCTGTTTGATAATCTAGCAGGTTTGGTGATAGGCGGTTTTACCGATTTAAAAGACCCGTCTTCTGATTTTGGAGCCAGTGCTTATGAAATTATAAAAGAGCATATTTTAGGATATACTTACCCTATTTGTTTCGATTTTCCCATTAGTCATTCCCTACCAAATTTTGCCATAAAACAGGGGCAGGTCTATAGTTTAGCTATATCCGCTCAAGAAGTTAGTTTGACGGAAGCCTAATTTTTAGATTTTTCTATGCTTTTTACTAAACAAGCGTTAATATTAGCTTTTAGCGCTTTTGCAATCTAATTATTGCGTTAAATTTGTAGTATAAAATTCAAAACTATGAAGAAGTCTTTTTTAAGTATGTCGGTGGCCTTAATATTAGGTTTGCAATTTTTATTTGCACAATCTTATGAAATAGCAGGTATTGAAAAATCCGATAAGGAAGATATGCAGTATGAGGTTTTAGGAAAAGTGGGAACGCATTATTGGATTTATAAAAACGAAGGGGGTATTGCCACTATTGCACAATACAATGACAGAATGCAATTAGTGAAGCAAAACGATTTATCCTTTATAAAAACTACGAATTTAAATGGCATTGAATTTATAACCCATGCTAATAATGTATTTGTATTTTATCAGTTTCAAGTGAAAGCAACAGTGTATGCTGCAGTAGCTGAATTAAATAGTGATGGCTTACTTGTGGGTACTCCAAGAATAGTAGACACAACAGGTAAAATAAAACCAGGTACGCGTGCGAAAGTATTTAATTTATTAGAAAGCGAGGATCGTCAAAAGCTAGTTATTTTTAGTGTAAACACTACAAATGCGAATTCCATTAAAGTAAGGGCCATTACTTTAAACCAACAAATAGAAAATATTAATGAAACCGAAATAAGTATTAATTCAACCAATAAAAAATCTAGCTTATCTGATTTTGCATTAGATAATAATGGAAATTTATTTTGTTTAAGAAATGTAACACAAACAGGTATGGCGCCTGCAGTAAGCTTATTGTATTTATCGGCGAGTGGTGCAGAGGTAGTAGAATCTCCTATTTTAAATAATAGCTTATTATTAGATGACATAAGAGTTAAAATTGATAATAAAGCAGGGCGTGTTATTTTGAATTCATATTATGCAGGATCTAAAAAAGGAAATATTGAAGGTTTGTATTCTTATGTTTGGGATATTAATGCTAAAAAAGAAATACTTACTAATTCTAATAGGTTCACCGATGCAGTAAGAGGCTTAGTAACCAATAGAAGAAATTTGAAAGACGCTTTTGATATGTTTTACTTGGATAAAGTAAGTACACAGGCCGATGGAAGTTTTGTAGTCATTAGTGAAGCCGCAGAATCTTATTCTAATAGAACTATGTTTTCAAGATGGGATTATTTTTACGGTGGTGCTTTCTATAATCCCTTTATGTTTAATTATTGGAACAGGCCTTTTGGCTTTTATCCATGGGCTAGATTTGGCTGGGGAAATCCGTTTATGTATAATAGATGGATGAATCCTTATGCTTCTTTCGGTTACCCTAGTGTTACCTACAATGCTAATAATATTGCGCTTTTATCCTTTGATATCAAAGGCAATTTACAATGGGTAAAAACAATCGATAAAAAACAATCCGATCAAAATGTAGACCAGTTTATTGGTTACGGCACTATAGAAAACGAGGGGGGTATGAGTTTTGTGTATCATCAAAAACAAAAAGGGGTACATCAATTGATAGTGCATACACTTTCTAAAGAGGGGCAATTAGTAAAAGGCAATTCTATTATTTTGAATGAAAAAAATTACGAGTGGATGCCAAAAAGTTTAAAGCAAGTGGGTGAGCATGAAGCCATTTTGCCTTATCAGTATAAAAGCAAAATTGGTTTTGCTAAAATTCAAATTAAATAGTAACTGGTGGTTTTTTTATTTAAAGATAGGTCCGATATTAATTTGATTTTTTTAGTGCTATTAAGTGTAGCCTTGCATTTTCATGTATGGATGCACCCGCCATTAGTCATTGCCAATGAATCGGATGGCATCTTATCTTATATTTTGCTTCATTATATCCAAGCTTTATCACCTTTAGTATTAATAGTAATATTTCATACTATTATTTTAAGCCAGGCTATTCGATTAAATATTTTGCTGAGTAATTTTAAAATGTTTCAGCAAATTAGTTATATACCCGCCTTTACCTATATTATTTTAACTGCTATGTTTCCTTATTGGGATGTAATTAGTGCAGGCTTAATTGCGAATTCATTGGTTATTTGGATACTGGTTAAGTTGTTACGTCTATACGATCAAAATCAACCCAAAACCTTAGAATTTAATATTGGTTTAATTGTAGGCATATCTATAATATTATATGAACCCATTGCTATTTTAATACCCGTTGTTTTATTTGCTTTGTTAATTATCAGGCCTTTTAAATTGGCAGAATGGTTGGTATTAATAATGGGCATAGTACTTCCCTTTTATTTTATTTTTACCTATGTTTTCTTAACAGGGAATATCTCCGATTTTAGACATTTTTTACCCAAATTAGACTGGAAAAACCCACTAGTGCAGCCAAGTTTTAATGTTATTTTGGCTTTGATTGTAATGGGGGTTCAATTAATAGCAGGCTTTTATTATTGGAATGAACAGCAGACTCGCTTTATTATTCAAGTGAGGAAATATTGGGGCGTTATATTTTTGCTCCTTTTACTTACTTTTTTTCAGCCCATCCTATTCTCTGTTCAGGCCCTATATGCCTCTGCTATTGTGATAGCACCCTTGGCCAGTTTTATTAGTTTTGCCTATGCCACCCCTAAAAGGCTGCTTATTCCTAATCTCTTATTTTGGGCAGGGGCAGCGGTTATTGTGTATAACCACCTTGGCTAAGTGAAGAATTTAACAAAGTCTTTTTAAGGGTTTTTGGTACCTTTGGCCCTTAGTTTTAAGCATAAAAAAATTCAACTATGAAGTTTGGCGTATTAGTATTTCCGGGATCCAATTGCGATAGAGATATGCAAGATGCATTAGAAAAAGATTTAGGTTATCCTGTTGAAATGCTATGGCATAAGGACAGCGATCTTTCTCACTTCACTACCGATGATTGTATTGTACTCCCTGGTGGTTTTTCTTATGGTGATTATTTGCGTTGTGGTGCTATTGCTAAATTTAGTCCCATGATGAAATCGGTGATTGAGTTTGCAAATAAAGGAGGTAAGGTCTTAGGGGTTTGTAATGGCTTTCAAATTTTATGTGAAAGTGGATTATTACCCGGCGCTTTATTGCAAAATGCCAACCAACAATTTATTTGTAAAAATGTATTTATTAAAACCGACAAAAGTGAGGCATTACAAATTCCAATAGCACATGGTGAAGGAAGGTATTATGCAGACGAAGCCACTTTAACGCATTTAGAAAAAAACAATCAAATATTATTTCGCTACTGCGATGAAAAAGGAAAACTTGGAGGTACAGCGAATCCAAATGGGTCTACTATGGATATTGCAGGTATTTGTAATGATAAGCGTAATGTATTTGGTATGATGCCGCATCCAGAGCGAGCTACTTCTAATGCATTAAGTAATATAGACGGTAAAAAAGTATTTGAGATATTAGGATTGAAGAATTAGAAGCAATTTTTTTGCGACATAGCTTTTTAACAATGTAGAAGAATGAATATGAAAAAAATAACAATCTTGTTTTGTGCTGTAGTTTTTGCAATGAATGTAAATGCACAAAGACCTAATCCAGTAAAATGGACATTTACAGCCGTTAAAAAATCGGATAAACAATATGAGGTGGTGGCTTCTGCTACTATTGATGCACCTTGGCATATGTATTCTCAGTTTGTAAGTGGCGGCCCTATTCCTACTCATTTTACCTTTAGTAAAAACCCGTTAATTCAATTGGCAGGTAAAACAAAGGAGAATGGCAAGTTGCAGAAAATGTTTGATAAAAATTTTAATACCGAGCTTGCTTTTTTTAGCGAGAAGGTGGACTTTGTTCAAACAGTTAATTTAAAAGTAGCTAGTAAAACTAATATAGTAGGCGTGGTAGAATATAGTGTTTGTAACGATGATCGTTGTTTGCCTCCAGCAAAAGTTGCTTTTGAAGTAGCCTTGCATTAATCCAATTTTAATAATTCTATTTTGAATAAAATACTTGCCTCTTTTGTATTTTTAATTTCTTTACTCATTGGGCTTCATGTACAAGCGCAGTCGCCTATTACAGTTGCTGCTAAGTCAGTGCTGGTGAATGATAGTACTTATTCCATTAAGGCAAATATTCAAATAAAACAAGGATGGCATGTGTATGGCACTAATCCAGATGGATTAAATGCACCTGAATTAAGTTCGAAAATTGAAACGGTTCAATTTCAAGATAAGCCTGTATTTTCTATTAAGCCTTCTCCAGAAAAAGATATTTTATTTACCAAGGCTTTTGTTTTTAATAAGCCATTCGATGTAGCGCAAAATATAATCATTAATGGTTTTCAG
>CANCRC010000104.1 GCA_947380435.1 Chitinophagaceae bacterium | reverse complement strand
GTGCCTTTTCAATTGTTTTTAGTGTGGTCATGTATGTTTTTAATTTATTTGAATACAGCTGGTTAAGCTGGGTAAGCACGGCTGTGGTAATGGGAGGTTTAATTTATGGTAACATACTTTACGCTAATCAAAATAATAATAATGTAACTTTTGGAAATTTATTTGCACATGGTTTTAAAACCACTGCTGTGCTTATAGTAATTACAACAGCCTATACAGTGCTTGCTTTTAAAGTATTCTTTCCAGACATGATTGATATGATTTTAGAAATTTCTAGAAAGAAAATGCTAGAGAATCCTCAAATGACTGATGAGATGATTGAGCAAGCTATGTCTATGACTAAAAAATTCTTTATTCCATTTGCTATAGGCGGTACAATTTTAGGTACTGGTTTTACAGGTGCTATTGCATCACTTATTGGTGCAGGGGTTGCTAAAAAGAATCCTATTGATCCTTTCTCCAATCCAGCTTCATAATAAATACTATGCAATTATCTGTAGTTATACCTTTATTTAACGAAGCCGAGTCATTGCCTGAATTAATGCAGTGGATTGACCGTGTTATGCAAACGCATAATTACAGCTATGAGGTAATAATGGTGGATGACGGAAGTAAGGATAACAGCTGGAATACAATACAAACTTTAAGAACTACCTACCCTTCATTAAAAGGGATTAAATTTCAACGCAATTACGGAAAGTCTGCAGCATTGAATGAAGGATTTAAAATGGCGCAAGGCGATATTGTGGTGACCATGGATGCCGACTTACAAGATTCTCCAGACGAAATTCCTGAATTTTATGAAATGATTACTAAAGAGGGTTATCATTTAGTAAGTGGATGGAAGAAAAAAAGATATGATAATACTTTCACTAAGAATATTCCTTCTAAAATTTATAATGCTGTTGCAAGAAGAAGTTCTGGCATAGTATTACACGATTTTAACTGCGGTATTAAAGCCTACCAATTAAAGGTTATAAAAAGTATTGAAGTATTTGGAGAAATGCACCGCTACATTCCTATTCTAGCTAAATGGGCTGGATTTTCTAAGATTGGAGAGAAAGTAGTAGTACACCAAGCTAGAAAATACGGCACTACTAAATTTGGTTGGGAGCGTTTTGTGAATGGTTTTTTAGATTTAATGACCATTCAGTTTTTATCGAAGTTTGGTAAAAAGCCCATGCAATTTTTCGGATTAATAGGTAGCTTATTTTTCCTCATTGGTTTTATTTCTTTTGGCAATATTGTATTTGATAAATTTATGAATCCCGATTTCGGCGTTACGAATAAACCTGCCTTTTATATTGCCTTAGTTTCTATGATAATTGGTGTTCAATTATTTTTAGCCGGTTTTATTGCAGAATTAGTGAACCGCAGTGCAGTGGATAGAAATACCTATTTAATTGAAGATAAATTAGGGTTTAATAGCTAATCAATAATCTTTTCAAATGAATAAGAAAGTGATTATTATAGGTTCTGCTTGGCCACTAAGAGCAGGAGGATTAGCCACTTTTAATGAGAGACTAGCCAAGCAGTTTATACAGGAAGGTTTTGATACAAGCATTTATACCTTCTCATTACAATACCCCAACTTTTTATTTCCAGGTTCTACACAGTTATCCAAGGAACCCGCCCCCACTCATTTAAAAATTAAGGCCTGTATTAATTCTATCAACCCATTGAATTGGGTAAAAGTAGGTAATGAACTTAGAAAGTTAAAACCTGATTATATAGTAGTTCGTTTTTGGATGCCTTTTTTTGGCCCATGTTTAGGTACTATTTTGAAATTAGTGAATAGAAATAAATTCACTCAAATTATTTGCATAGCCGATAATGTCATACCCCATGAAAAAAGAATGGGCGATACATTATTAACCAAGTATTTCTTTTCATCTATTCACCGCTTTGTTACCATGAGTGAAAAGGTAAACCAGGACTTAAAAACATTTACGCAAAAACCTTCCATTAATATAGTGCACCCTATTTATGATAATTTTGGTGACATCATTTCTAAAGAAGAGGCGCGTAAGCATTTAGCCTTACCTGTGAATGAAAAAATAATATTATTCTTTGGCTTTATTCGTAAATATAAAGGCTTGGACTTATTATTGGAAGCCATGAATAATGCAAGTATTAGAGAGGCCAATATTAAATTATTAATTGCAGGTGAATTTTATGATAATAAAGAAGAGTATGAAATAATTATTGCAAAATATAATTTAGCCAACAGCTTATACTTAAGAACTCAATTTATTGACAATAGCGAGGTGAAATATTATTTATCTGCATCCGATTTTGTGATTCAACCCTATAAACATGCCACACAAAGTGGCGTTACACCACTGGCCTATCATTTTGAAAAGCCAATGCTAGTTACCAATGTGGGAGGCCTTGCAAATTTAGTGCCCCATATGGAAGTAGGTATTGTGACTGAACCCAATGCAGACTCAATTGCCGCAGGTATAATGAAGCTATACGAATTAGGAGAAACCCATTTTTTAAAGCATCTTTGTGAAGAGAAAAAGAAATTTAGTTGGGAGCATTTAACCACAGCTATTATTGGAAATAAATAGACCGATAATTAGATTAATAAATACAGTAGAATTAATTATATGCAAACAAAAATTAACAGTATTATCAATGCTTCTATTCAAGTGAAGCAAGACATTATAGAAAAGGGAGAATTAGCCGTTACGCTTGAAAAAGTAATTGCTGTTATTACCCATGCCTTTCAAAATGGGAACAGTGTTTATTTTGCAGGTAACGGAGGAAGTGCTGCAGATGCACAACATTTAGCTGCTGAATTTTCTGGACGTTTCTACAAAGACCGTAAAGCCTTACCTTCTGAAGCCCTTCATTGCAATACCTCCTATTTAACTGCTGTAGCCAATGATTATAGTTATGATGTTATTTATTCAAGACTATTAGAAGGGTTAGCAAAACCAGGCGATGTATTAGTAGGTTTAAGTACTTCAGGTAATTCAGGTAATATTGTAAAAGCCTTTGAAAAATCTAAAGAATTAAAAGTAGTAACGGTAGGTTTTACAGGCGCTAAAGGTGGTAAAATGAAAGAACTAAGTGATTATTTAATTAATGTACCTTCTACCGATACCCCTCGTATTCAAGAAAGCCATATTTTACTAGGCCATATAATTTGTGAACTAGTGGAGAAAAATATCTTCGGATAATTGTAAAGCTGGATAATTCTAAAGTAGAATATATAAAACAAATGTTTAATCTTAAATCCATAGACAATAGCTGGACTTTATTTTTAGATAGAGATGGTGTTATTAATTTCGAAAGAAACAATGACTACGTAAAAGCTTGGGAAGAATTTAAGTTTTATGATGAAAGTATCAAGGCCCTACCCCTTTTAGCAGCAAAGTTCAAAACCATTGTTATTACCACGAATCAGAAAGGTGTGGGCAGAGGCATAATGACGGAAGAATCTTTACAAACCATTCATTATAATATGGTTTCAGAAATAGAAAAGGCCGGTGGAAGAATAGATCATATATTTTATTGCACCGATTTAGATAACGAGTCTATTAATAGAAAACCACAGCCAGGGATGGCATTACAAGCCAAGGAGAAATTTCCAAGTATTGATTTTACAAAATCTATAATGGTGGGTAATAGAACCAGCGATATGGAATTTGGAAGAAATGCAGGTCTGCATACTGTATTTTTAGCCACTACACATCCTGAAACCGCCTACCCGAACCCTTTAATTGATTACAGATTCAATCACTTACTAGAATTTGCAAATGCCATTCAATAAAAAAGCACCTAGTATTCACTAAGCGCTTTAATAATTTTTCAAAGTATTTTTATTTTACTGTACTAGTCTAATTTAAGTACCGCTAAGAAAGCCTCTTGTGGAATTTCCACATTTCCTATTTGACGCATTCTTTTCTTACCTTCTTTTTGCTTCTCTAATAATTTACGCTTACGGCTAATATCACCACCATAACATTTAGCGGTTACATCCTTACGCATAGCAGATATATTTTCTCTAGCCACTACTTTAGCACCAATAGCAGCTTGAATAGCAATTTGGAATTGTTGTTTGGTTAATAGTTCTTTTAATTTTTCACAAAGTCTACGACCAAAATCGGAAGCCTTGCCTCTATGTATTAAAGCACTTAAGGCATCTACTTTTTCTCCATTCAATAAAATATCCATCTTCACAATATCGGCGTCTCTAAAGCCTATTTGAGAATAGTCAAAAGAAGCGTAGCCTCTTGTTTGACTTTTTAATTTATCATAAAAATCAAATACAATTTCCGTCATTGGCATTTCAAAGATTAATTCCACCCTAGTAGGTGTCAAATAACTTTGATTCATTAAAATTCCACGCTTACTTAAACAAAGGGTAATGATATTACCAATATAGTCAGGTGAGGTAATAATTTGTGCGCGTATATAAGGCTCTTCAATATGCTCAATTTTTACAGGATCGGGCATTTCAGAAGGGTTGTTCACGATTATTTTTTCACCTCTTGTGGTATAAGCTATAAAACTTACGTTGGGAACCGTAGTAATTACTGTTTGGTTAAACTCTCTTTCTAAACGCTCTTGGATAATTTCCATATGCAGCAGTCCTAGAAATCCGCATCTAAAACCAAAGCCTAATGCTTGAGAAGTTTCTAATTCAAAAGTTAAAGAGGCGTCGTTCAATTGTAATTTTTCCATACAATCTCTTAACTCTTCAAACTCATCGGTGTTAACCGGATATATCCCTGCAAATACCATGGGTTTCACTTCTTCAAAACCATTGATCATTTCACCTGGGTTATTCGCCAAGGTAATAGTATCTCCTACTTTAACTTCTTTAGCCACTTTTATGCCGGTAATAATATAGCCCACATCTCCTGCTCTCACTTCAGCCTTCGGTGTCATGGCCAATTTTAATACACCCACTTCATCTGCATTATAATCTCTTCCAGATGCGACAAAACGAATTTTATCATTCTTCTTTAATACCCCATTCATAATACGGTAGTAAACAATAATTCCACGGAAACTATTAAAAACACTATCAAAAATTAAGGCTTGTAGTGGCGCTTCAGGATCACCTACTGGTGCTGGGATGCGTTCTGCAATGGCTTGTAAAATTTCTTCAATACCAATACCTGATCTTCCACTTGCAAGTAAAATATCTTCTTGTTTACATCCAATTAATTCAATAATTTGATCGGTTACTTCTGGAATTTTGGCACCATCCATATCAATCTTATTAATCACTGGTATAATCTCTAAATTATTTTCCAATGCTAAATATAAATTGCTAATAGTTTGTGCTTGTATACCTTGAGAGGCATCTACTAATAATAAAGCACCTTCACAAGCCGCTAAAGCTCTACTCACTTCATAACTAAAGTCAACATGACCTGGTGTATCAATTAAATTGTAAGTGTAAGTGGTGCCTTTATGTATATAATTAATTTGAATAGCATGACTCTTAATGGTAATACCTTTCTCACGCTCTAAATCCATATCATCCAAAACCTGATTCATCATTTCACGCTCGGTAATCGTTTTAGTATGTTCTAATAAACGATCGGCCAAGGTACTTTTACCGTGATCGATGTGTGCGATGATACAAAAATTTCTAATATTCTTCATGTAGTTGTAACTAGTCTTTTAATTAAGAGAGTGCGTTTATAATAGCGGTGAATTCAGTAGCTACTAAAGAAGCGCCACCTACTAGTCCGCCATCCACATCTGGTTGAGAGAATATTTCTTTTGCATTAGAAGCTTTTACACTTCCACCATATAATATAGATATTTGATTCGCTACTGCTTCGCCATATTTTGCAGTAAAACAAGATCTAATATAAGCATGTATCTCTTGAGCCTGTGCACTTGATGCTGTTTTACCTGTTCCAATAGCCCAAATAGGTTCATAAGCAATGACTACTTTTACGATAGCATCTGCAGATAAATGAAATAATGAATTTTTTAATTGCGCTTCTACAAATGCATTTTGTGTATCTGCTTCTCTAATAGACAATGGCTCACCGCAACAAAATATAGGTGTACTACCAATAGCTAAAATTGCATTTACTTTTTCTGCTAATAAGGCGTCAGATTCTGCAAAATATTCGCGGCGCTCAGAGTGTCCTACAATAATATGCTTCACGCCTATTGATTGCAACATGGAAGCTGAAACTTCACCAGTATAAGCACCCGATTCTTTTTGATGACAATTTTGAGCGGCTACGTAAACATTCGGTTTATTAGCAAGCTTTGCTAAAGCTAAAGGAATATAAATGGCAGGCACTGCAAAAACAGCTTCCTGATCTGCCCCTAATGTATGAGCACTTGCAACTATTTCGTTTAATAAGGTCTCTGCTTGAGCAAGAGATAGGTTCATTTTCCAATTGGCTGCTGCTATTTGTTTTCTCATAGTGTTTATATAGGAAGTTTTAAGGGCTATTGATTAGCGCTGCAAAGGTAATAAAAATCAGTCCTAATCAGTGATGATTTAGTTGATATAAGTGCTTCAAAACCTGCTTTTCGGCCTCGGTAATAGAAAATCCTTTTATTTTTTTCCAATTATAGATATCTTCTATGGCTTTATCCAATTGATAGCCTGGAATAATGCCCCAAGTGAAATTGGGTATATGCTTAGGTAGAAGGCCATTCCCAAAAATATTGGCAGATACGCCAATGTAAGACCCTGTATTAATACTTGATTGAATGGCAAAACGGCTATAATCACCTACTAGCATACCCATCTTTTGGCCTACATTTTCCCATTCCCCCTTGAATTCGTTCCACATTTGTATTTCACCTGCTGTATTCTTAATATTACTATTACAAGTACCCGCCCCTAAATTGCACCAATGACCAATAATGCTATCCCCTAAATAGCCCTCATGGCCTTTATTGGAATAGCCCATTAAAATAGAGTTCTTTATTTCACCCCCGGCTAAACAATACGGGCCAACAGTAGTGGTTCCATATATGCTTGTATTCATCTTCACCACCCCCTTTTT
>CANCRC010000103.1 GCA_947380435.1 Chitinophagaceae bacterium | reverse complement strand
AGCAGGTGCTGGTGGCGCTGCCCATTTACCAGGCATGGTGGCCGCCTTAACTAGTTTACCCGTAATTGGCGTTCCTATAAAATCGACTAATTCAGCAGAAGGCTGGGACAGTATATTATCTATTTTACAAATGCCAGGCGGAGTACCTGTAGCCACTGTTGCTTTAAATGGTGCTAAGAACGCAGGCTTATTAGCTGCACAAATTATAGGATCTACCAATGCTCAAATTGGAGCTGCCATGGACGCCTACAAACTAAATATGGAATCGGAAGTAATGACCAAGGTGGAGAATTTGAAAGGAACTTGGAATAACGAGTTTGATAAGAAATAGTATCTTAGATTAAGATTAGTTCAAACTTTAGAAATTATTTTTTCTAATCTTTAGTAATTGTAATTATGGTAAAGCTAGGGTTCAATGTAGTTGAATGCTGCATAATCGCTTCCACCCAATCCCATCCGTAGTCTCCTACCCACTCAGCAAAGTTTTCTACTCTTTCTTGTAAACTATTTTTAGGAAATAAAGAACCCTTAATGGCTTGAATGCGGTCAATAGATATTTGTTGTTTTCTTTTTTCAGCACGAATCATTTTCTTTTCAAGTAATGCCAATTTCTTTTGCGCTTGAATGGATAAGTTTTTAGTATGGCCCCCCAAAGAAGTATCTATTTTTATAACATCCTGCTGAATAGACTCATATAATTCATTGAGCGATGCAATATGATTGGTTAGTGCTAAATTTTCCTTTGTTTGACTTTTAATGTAGTCTAATTCCAATTCCAATACTGGCTTAAACAAATGCTCTAAGGTAAAACCTAATGTATTCCAATTTGCTGTTTGCTTTTCATTCATAAACATAAATGAATTTCGTAATTGCAAAATTGGATAATGTACTTTCACTTCATTAAATACATTTTTAAGCTCCATCCAATAAGCTAGCTCTCCGCCTCCGCCTATAAAGGCTACACCAGGAAGTATTGTTTCTTGGTATACCCCTCTTAAAATTACATTTGGGCTAAATCTTTCAGGACTTGCGTGTAATTCTTTAACAATCTCTTCCTCTGTGAAACGAATATCGGTATCTACTACAATATAAGCTCCCTCTTTTTTTTCAATTCTATTTCTTGTATTCTCTTTTAAATAAAATAAATTCAAATCACGGCCATCGGACTGTACATGATAAGTACTTGCTAATTTTTCTTTAGTAGCCCCTATAGCTTTTTGAGAAAACCCTGTTCTTAATTCCTTTTCCATTACATCAATGAAAAGCGATTTAAGCGATCTGTTATCTGGCTGAATAACTACAAGACCATATTGTCCAAAATAGGCATGCACTAGTGCTAAAGTAGCTTCTGATATAGTTTTGCCCTTTTGATAAGCTTGTTTTAAAACTTCCAAAGCCTCTTTACCCAATGGCTTTACAGACCAATAACCTTCTAAGTTTTGTAATAATTGAATGAGCTCGTCATCTACCTTCATTCTTCCTATAGCTCCTTTTTGTTTTGTATTCCACTGGCAAGCTTCTCCTGCTAAAGTATAAGAACCAACTTCTTGCAAGTCGGCATCCTCAGATCCCATATAATAAACGGGTACAAAATTATTTGCAGGAAATTGTTTTTTAAGCTCGGCTGCTAATTGAATAGCATGAATTATTTTATAAAGAAAATAAAGAGGGCCAGTGAAAATATTAGGCTGATGCGCAGTAGTTACGGTAAAAGTATTTTCATTCAATAATAAGCTCACATTATCATTCACCAATTTAAATGACTCTTTATTATTTAGACCTTTATTATTTAGCGCATTAGAACCACTAAGCTCTTTCTCTAATTGAGCATACTGATTTTGTAAAACCTCCACCAAAACTTTTCTATTCGTAGGAAAAGTAGCTCTTTGTGCTATGGCTTTTTTATACCCTTCTAAAGTTGCATTATATTCAACAAAACTTTGCGCTGTTCCTTTAGCCTCCATATAATCATTCACCAAATTGCTGAACAATCCAGTGGCACGATAAGGTATTTGAGTAGCGTTAAATTTCATTAATGATCAAATCTTTCTGGATTATAAAAGCTAATGTCAATGCTCGTAGGTTTTTCATCTATAATTTCTGAAACTAATTTACCCGTGCCTGCTCCTAAACTTAATCCCACCATGGAATGTCCGGTAGCCATTACTAAATTGTTCCATTTTTTTGTTCTACCAAGATAAGGTAATCCATCGGCAGAACAAGGGCGGTAACCATACCAAACCTTGTCCATCGTTGGAACAGGTATATCGAATTCAGGAAAATACCTTTTAACGGCTTTTAAAATACCCACTACTCTATTAATTCTTGGTGCAGCATTGGTGGTGGTAATTTCCATAGTTCCTCCAAAGCGCATTTTATTGGTATCCATAGGTGTGATGGCTACACGGCCCTCTATAAATACAGCGGGATAATTGGTTCTATAAGGTGTGTCTTCTAAAGTAATTGAATAACCACGGCCTGGCATTAATGGTAAATTAATATCTAACTGTTCTGCTAACTCTCTACTCCATGAACCTGTTGCCATCACCACTGCATCGGCCTTATATTTATTCGTATTAGTTATAACTGAATTTATTTTTCCGCCATCTTTTTCAAAATTAACAACCGCTTCATTCATTTTAAATTGAACACCCTTGCTTTTTAAATCATCAATTAATTGATGCATTAATTTAGCAGGATACAAATGCCCATCACATGCAAAATAAATGGCGCCCATTGCATTTAATTTATGATTAGGCTCCATGGCAAATAATTCTTGCTGATTTAACAACTTGGTATCGGTTAAGCCTAATTCATGTGCTCTATGTACTAAATGTCTAGAATGCTCTGCTGCTTTTTCTGTTTGAAATATTTCTAGCAAGCCTTTATGTTCATAAGCGAATTTAAATTGAGGTAAGGCCTCCCACTGTTTGTAACAATCTTGACTTAAAAATGCGAAATCTCTTAATGGAATAGCCGCACGCTCTACTTTTTCAGGAGTGGCTTCTTTCATAAACTGCAATCCCCATTTTATTAAACTTAAACTTAGTCTTGGCTTTACATAAAAAGGACTTTCTGAATTTAACATCCACTTAAATCCTTGCTTCACAATGCCTGGTGTAGCTAATGGTGTAAAATGGCTTGGACAAACATAACCCGCATTACCATAAGAACAGTTTTGCGTCATATCTGTTTGATCGATGATCGTAACTTTATGTCCTGCCTCTTGTAAAAAATAAGCACTGCTTAGTCCTACGATACCTCCTCCAATAACAACTACTTCCATAGAATAAATTAAAGCACAAATTTCGTAAAAATTGCGCTTATAACGCACTAAAAAGGGATGGAATTTATAGAATTGCTGAGATTAAACCACTTGAAAACCAGCAGCATAGGGATCGTCTGCTCTGTCAATGGATATAGTATTAAATCCGTATATCTTGGCCCAGCCTTCAATAGAAGGAATAATAGCTTCTTTATCACCAATGGTGGTGGTAGACTCTACTTTACCGGTAAATACAGAACCTATTATGCTTTCATGTAAAAATGGAACTCCTTGCTTTAATTTACCCTTTGCATGCCAGTGCGCAAGTCTGGCTGAAGTACCGGTTCCACAAGGCGACCTATCAATTGCTTTGTCTCCATAAAAAACGGCATTGCGTGCAGTATTCTTTGCATCTAATACTTTACCTGTCCATAATATATGTGAGCAACCATTAATAGTAGGGTCTAATGGATGAACAAATTTATTCGATTCATTAATACGCTTTCTTAATACACTACTCCAAGCAATTAATTGCCCAGCCGTATAATTTTCAATGCCTTTAAAATTTTCTTGCACTTCTACAATAGCATAATAATTTCCACCATAACATACATCTATCGTGAGCATTCCTAAATCGGGGCTTTCTACTTGAATGTTTTCAGCAGCCAAAAAAGAAGCTACATTCGTAAGTTTCACAGAACTTACTTTTTTACCTTTCATGGTATATTCTATTTGCACCAGTCCTGCTGGGGCTTCCATACGAATTTTACCAGGAACCTTTGGTTGAATTAAACCCGCTTCAATAGCTACTGTAATTGTTCCAATAGTTCCATGTCCGCACATGGGTAAACAACCACTGGTTTCTATAAATAAAACTGCCACATCATTTTCAGGATCATGGGGTGGATATAAAATACTTCCACTCATCATATCATGCCCACGAGGTTCAAACATTAAACCCTTTCTTATCCAATCAAATTCTTTTAAAAAATGTTGACGCTTCTCACTCATGGTATTTCCCTCTAATGCAGGGCCACCATTCACCACCACCCTTACAGGATTGCCGCAGGTATGCGCATCTATACATTGAAAAACGGAACCCCCTAATTCGTAGGATCCAAAATGGTTAACAGTAATGGGATTTGTTGCAGCCATGAGATAAAATTAATACATTTGAGTAAGCAATGCTTAATTGTTATACCAAATTTTTGTAATATGGAAACTTACGGTAAAATTTTATTAATTGCCATGCCTGCCTTTTTAATCTTGGTTTTATTTGAAAAGTGGTATGGATGGAAAAAAGGCTTTGAAACAGTGAATACCTTGGACATGATTTCTAGCTTAAGCTCGGGGGTAACTAATTCTACTAAAGATGTTTTAGGTTTAAGTATTGCTATATTAAGTTATGGTTGGTTTGTAGATCATTTAGCTATTATGCATGTACAATCTAGTTTCTGGCTATACCTCATTGCATTTGTATCATTAGATTTTGCAGGATACTGGGTGCACCGCTTAGCACATTCTTATAATTTTTTCTGGAACAATCATATTGTACATCATAGTAGTGAGGAGTATAATTTAGCTTGTGCGTTAAGACAAAGCATTTCTGTTATTTTCAGAATTTACGCCTTCTTATTAATACCTGCTGCCATTTTTGGAGTGCCTGCCAATGTAATTGCAGTAGTAGCACCACTTCATTTATTTGCGCAGTTCTGGTACCATACAAGACATATTAAAAACATGGGTTGGTTGGAATATATCATTGTAACACCTGCTCACCATAGAGTGCATCATGCTATTAACCCTGAATACTTAGATAAAAACTATGGTCAGATATTTATTATTTGGGATAAATTATTTGGAACTTTTGTGCAAGAGCAAGATAATATACCTGCTGTATATGGCATAACTCGACCTGTTCAAACATGGAACCCTATAAAAATTAATTTCATGCATATGTGGCTACTTATCAAAGACGCATGGCATACAAAGAACTTGAAAGATAAATTTACCATTTGGTTTCAACCTTTAGGATGGCGCCCTGCAGATGTAATTGATAATTACCCTGTAGATAAAATAAAAGATGTTTACCATTTTGAGAAGTACAATACCCCAGCCTCCCCTGCTATGAAATTGTATTTGTGGATACAACTATTTTGCATGCTACTGCTAGTGAGTTATTTATTTGGAAATATTGCCAGCATTGGACATACTAATATATTTATTTACGGCGCCTTTATATTTGTTCAAGTATATGCACTTACAGAATTTATGGATAGAAATAAAAACGCTTGGGTAATAGAAGCTATTAAAAATATATTCTGTATTTATTGGATAGTATCTAATGGCGATTGGTTTGGGTCGAACCAATTGTCTACTTCCATTACACCTATTGCAATTGTTTATTTTATAGCAAGTACAGTGGCTGTTTATTACTTTTCAAACATTGAAAAAACTGGAACAATGAAGCAGGCAAGTTCAACTGCTAAATTATTTATTCAAGATTAAGTTATAGACTAACTTATAAAATATACAAGACTAGCTTAGAAAAATTCTACTAGTGTTTATTTCTAGATTGTTTTATTTAGATAACTTCATCCTTAGTAAGCGCTCCATTGATATTTCTCCAAATACCTAATGGGTTCGTATTTTGTAATGCCATTGGCAGTAAATGATTTGACCAGTTTTGAAAAGAGATAGGTCTTAACCATCTTTTAGCGGCGTTTACACCTACTGCTGTAAATCTGCTATCGGTACTTGCAGGATAAGGACCACCATGCACCATACTGTCACAAACTTCTACACCGGTAGGTACTCCGTTTAATAATACACGGCCTGCAATTTGTAATGACATATTTAAAAGCTCGGGCGTATTTAAAAAATCTACATCGGTACCCATAATGGTTGTAGAAATTTGTCCTTGAATACTTTTCCAAACTTCTTTTAATTCATTCATGGAACTACATTGTACTAGTATGGAATAAGGACCGAATACTTCTTCTGCTAAATCGGGGTTACTTAAAAAAGTATCGGCGTTTACAGTAGTTAAAACTGGATAGCCATTATTAGAGCTAGGTGTATTTTTTGTTAAGCTTGTTATTCCTTTTTGCGCTAGTGCATGAGCGCTATTTTTTAAATAAGCAGCTTCAATACCTGCGTGTAACATAGCCGAAGGAGCTATGGCGTTCATTTCAGTAGCCAAGGTATTAGCAAAAGTATTCAATGCTTCACTTTTAATTCCTATTAATATACCAGGGTTGGTACAAAACTGTCCCATACCTAAAGTAATAGAGCCTGCATAATTTTTTGCAATTGTTTCAGCATTTTTTTCAAGTGCATCTTGCAATAATAGTACCGGGTTCACAGAACCCATTTCAGCAAAAACTGGAATTGGGTTTTTTCTAGAGCTTGCATAATCTAATAAAGCCCGACCTCCTGTTCTTGAACCCGTAAATCCTACAGCATATATATTTTCATCTTGCACTAAGGCCTTTCCTGTTTCAAAACTAGTATCGGTAAGATGCTGAAAAACATTTTCAGGCATTTGAGTTGCTTTTGCTGCTTGCACAATAGCTGCTGCCACCATATTCGATGTTGCTAAATGTGCAGGATGTGCCTTTACAATCACAGAACAACCCACGGCTAGTGCACTAGCCGTGTCGCCTCCTGCAGTAGAATAAGCAAAAGGAAAATTACTTGCACCAAATACGACCACGGGTCCAATGGGATGCATCATTTTACGAATATCTGGCTTAGGGGGTGTTTTCG
>CANCRC010000102.1 GCA_947380435.1 Chitinophagaceae bacterium | reverse complement strand
TCAATTCGCTATTAAATAAAATTCAAATTGAAGATACGTTTTACTAACTCATTAAATTATTCCCCTAATAAATCTTTTACTTCAGTTTGTAGTATTGGGATATGGTTAATAACTATTCCCCAGATAATCTCATCAGATACTGAATCGTATCCGTGAATAATTCTGTTTCTTGTATCTACTATTTTTCTAGCATTTGAAATTTTGATAGCCTCATCTTTTGTAATAATTCTACTCAATGCTTCTCCTATAATTTCAATATTTCTTTCTATGGCTCTTCTTGTTCGAAGATCATCTTTGTAGGTTGAAAATTCTTTGGGGATATCAATGAAGAAACTATCAATTTCCATGATAGCATTTAAAATATCATAAAGCCACGCCTTTATTTCATTATCCATAAACAAGTTCTTTGGTTTGATTGACCACTTGTTTAAAATAAGGGTTCTTGATAGCCTGCTCCTCCAATAAGTCTACTGGACGATTAAATATATCTTGTAAGGAGAACTTAAAATCAAAGTAGTTATCTGCATAGTCTTTCACATCTATTTCCTTAAAATCTACGATTAAGTCTATATCGCTATTGGTATTGAAATTGGGAGTTAGGACTGACCCAAAGGCATACAAGCTCCTTACCTTGTGGTTAGCACAAAGCGCATTTATTTCATTTTTGTATGCAGTTAGCGTGTTCATATTTCTAATTGGATACAAATTTACTACTTATTCAATTAAGTCTCTAATTAGCTAAAAGTTAGATAATTTTTGAAATATCCTCTGCGTGAGGAAAACACCCCCTGAATTCGGGTCAAATCGGTCATTTTCGGTTTTGTGAAAACATAACTAACTATAAATCAACAGCTTCATTTTCTTAAAAAATCTTCATAACCCTGAGGTCCCGGGTTCAAATCCCGGTCTCGCTACATGTAAATCAAGGACTTACGTTAAATCGTGGGTCCTTTGTTGTTTTTGCGTGAGGTTTTTCATTTTCTTACGAATGCCCTTTAATTACAATCTTCATTATTTTATAGTTCAGTATAAAAAAACGAATTAATTGAAAGAAGATAGATCTCCTTAAGAATAGTGTAAAATTATTAGGAGTAGGAGGATAATACTGCTCGGAGTATTTTGTTATAATGAGTCTGTTTTCCATTATGTTTATTTTTTTATTTTTATTCAGGAATCATCCACCAAAATGGTAAACCTTTTGCTTTGTATAAGAACATATAATGCATTAACCACTTTAACCAATGTCCTGCCAATCCTGGTTCGCCCATCGTGGTTTTAATATCTCTTCCCCATTGAGGAAATTTTTCCCAATCGGGTACTACAGGGCTCACAGTCATGGTAGCCGCAGTTCCTTTTCGCATGCCATATCCAGCAGATACAATACAAGCAGCACCCATACGTCCCATTGATGCCTTGTGAATCATTGTGGCATTGCCAGTTTTAATCCAGTTTATGATATTATCTGCTGTTACCTTTCCCATAATTCCTGAAGGCATACCAGTTCTTGGGGCAGATGCAAAAATGGGTGTACCATTTTTACTTGTCATAGGTTTAGAGATAGAGTGGGGAGGTGCGAATGCAATTCCAGGTGCAAAGATGTTATGGTAACTTGGATTTTGATAAGTTTCAGGCCAATCTTTTATTGTCCACTCTTCAAATGGTTTTGGAGTATAGTCAGCATCTACTTTCATAAGTCCATTAGGTGCAAATAATTTATCTGAAATGTCTTTACCTGTTTTATCATAGGCTTTAAATCCATGTCCTGCAAAACCAGGTATGAGCATCGCGAAATCATAGGGCTGTTCTAAATATTCCCCATCTAAATTTTCATAATAAATTGTATGATCATCTAATTTTTTCACACCTGCTCTTTTAATCCAGGTAATGTTTCTTTCAACAAAATAGGATTCTGCAAACAATTTAGTATTTGAAATAAATCCACCTTTTGGAATAAATGCGCCACCCATTCCAAAGTCACCTAATTCGTATTCATTCGTAATCCAAATTACTTGGGCTTGCTTTTCTAATCCCCTTTTTTTAATTTCAAAATCAACATTTAAAATATACTCAAAGGCGGCACCTTGGCAGGTTGCAGTGGGATGGCCTGTTCCAATGACAAAAATTTGTTTTTCGCCATTTTTCATTTTATCTAATTTCGATTGCAATAGTTCCCATGCATGACTAGCGTGACCAAAAGTACAAACCGATGCAATATTTCCGTTTCCGGGAATTAAACCTTCTGTTGCTTCAAAGTTTAATTTTGGTCCAGTAGCATTAATTAAATAATCGTAAGCCACTTTTATTTTTTCACCTTTATTTTCTTCGTTGTTATATTCAACTTCAACAAATCCTGTATTTATATGCTCATCACCCTCAGGGTAAAAACTTTGAGCCTTCGCTTGAATAAATTCAATCCCCCATTTCTTATACAATGGTCTTAAATCAAATTTAATTTCTTCAGGGGTCATTTTACCCACACCCACCCAAATATTCGATGGAATCCATTGATAGGTTGGAGTAGGAGAGATTACTGTTATTTTATGCTCTTTTTTATTGAGTCCTTTTTGAAGGTATGCTGCAGCCGTATGACCAGCAATACCTGCGCCTAATACAACAATATTTGCCATGTTATCAAGTTTCAGTAAAAGTAGTTACAGCATTTGCTAATAGTAATGATATATATCACAATTGATAATTTAAAATCAAATTAATATCATAACTAGACAAGCGTGATATATGTCACAATTAAGATTTTATTATTGATTGAACTTTGTGTTCTAAAATATTAAAATGAAATACATAATAGTTGGCGCAGTGGCAGGCGGAGCAAGTACTGCAGCTAGGTTAAGACGCTTAGATGAGCATGCTGAAATCGTACTATTTGAAAAGGGTGAGTATATTTCTTATGCTAATTGTGGATTACCTTATTACATAGGAAATGTAATCACAGATAGAAATAAATTATTTGTACAAACTGCTGCCTCTTTTAATCAAAGATTTAAGATTGATGTTCGAGTTCAAACTGAGGTATTAGAAGTGAATGCAGCAACTAAAACCATTAATGCAAGAAATCAGAAAACAGGAGAGCTTTATAGTGAAAATTATGACAAATTGGTTTTGTCCCCAGGTGCTGAACCTATGAGGCCGCCTTTACCTGGAATTATGAGTGAAGGGATATTCACATTAAGAAATGTGAATGATACGGATTACATTAAGTCATATGTTAGTAATAGAGCTATTAAAAAAGCAGTGGTGATTGGTGCTGGTTTTATTGGATTAGAAATGGCCGAAAATTTGCAAGAATTGGGATTGGAAGTGAGTATCATCGAAATGGGTAATCAAATATTAGCGCCATTAGATTTTCCTATTGCATCCATTGTTCAACAACATATCCGCAGTAAAGGAGTAGATCTAAGATTAAATACAGCAGTTACAGGTTTTGAGAAAGTAGGTAACCAATTAAAAGTTAATTTAAAATCTGGAGAATCGATAGTTGCGGATGTTGTGATATTATCTATTGGAGTAAAGCCAGATACAAAATTAGCAGTAGGGGCAGGTCTTAAATTAGGAGAAACTAGAGGCATATGGGTAAATGAATTCTTACAAACCTCTACCCCTGATATATATGCAGTTGGTGATGCGATTGAATTCACTAATCCAATTACGAATCAAGCCTTAATTACTTATTTGGCAGGTCCTGCCAATAAACAAGGTCGCATTTGTGCTAATAATATAGTGCTAGGTAATGTACAAAGCTATCATGGCTCAATTAATACAGCTATTGTAAAAGTGTTTGATATGACCATTGCAACTGCTGGAACAGCAGCTAAACATTTAACCACTGCCCATATCGAGCATAAGGTTTCTACAACACATAATGGTTCCCATGCTAGTTATTACCCTGGTTCAAAACAAATGAGCATCCAAATTGCGTTTTCGACAAAAACAGGTCAGTTATTGAGTGCTCAAATTGCAGGTTATGATGGAGTAGATAAAAGGATAGACATTTTATCGTCTATCATTAAAAGAAAAGGCACCATTGATGAAATGGTTGAATTTGAACATGCTTATGCACCTCCTTATTCTTCCGCAAAAGATCCTGTAAATATGGCTGGTTTTGTAGCTGAAAATATTATATTAGATAGGCTCCGTATTTTTTATTGGAATGAGCTACCTGCTATCACCCCCGACGATTTATTAATTGATGTAAGAACTGCAGCTGAATTTGAAAATGGAAAAATACCCAATGCAATCAATATTCCTATTGATGAGATTAGAGATAGAATAGGAGAGATTTCAAAAAATAAAAGAATTTATATTTATTGCGAGGCAGGACTTAGAGGGTACTTAGCACAACGAATACTTTTACAGAATGGCTATGAGCAAGTACAAAACCTATCGGGTGGGTATCAATTATGGAAGGCCGCAAGTACTGAGTTAGCTTTAGTTTCTTAAACTTAGATTCAGGAATAAAAAAGGAGCCATCGTAATCATGGCTCCTTTTTTATTTAGCTATTTTCAACTAAAATTTTGCTACTTTTTTGAATTACTGTTCAAACCTAAAATAGTGTACAAAGGACAAAAACTAACAATACTCGTTAATAAAAAAACACCACCTACTACGAGTAAAACAATACCTGCTGTACCTTCTATGGTTTTAGTAATATAAAGCATTGCAAATGCAATGGCTATAATAATTCTAATTGCTTTGTCTAATGATCCCATATTTGCTTTCATAATACTTCGTTTTGGTTAATAATAATTTTTTTTAAGAGAATATTTTAGAAAAAAGACCTTTTTTATTTTCAGGATAACCTAATGCAGTAAGTTCTTCAATGATATTTGAGTTTATTAAATCTTCCCCTTTGATTGTAACAGCACCAGTTTCTTTTACTACAATCACCTGTTTTATATTAGTATGTTTTTCCATCGCTGTTTTAATTGATTTCACACAGCCATCGCATTTGATATTTTTTAAACTTAATGTAATTGTATTTATTTTCATTTCTGTTTTTTAAAAATCCCAGCAACTAAAAAGCCCATTACTGCACCATACAAGGTACTGTTAATTGGCTTAGAAGTAATCATGCAGGTGCCACTAGAACAACCTACAAATTTCCAATATAAGAAACCAGCCACCGCTCCAAGGGTAATACCTATTAAATCTCGTTTATACTTTTGAAAAAATAAAGTTATAGTTATCTAAGTTTTGATTGAAGTCCAAACCATGAACCTCCATTATACACTTCGATACCTGCAGCTTTTAGCACTGATTTAGCCATACCGCTTCTAGCACCACTTTGACAAACTGTAATTACGGGTTTATTCCACTTTTTAATATTGCTTATTTCTCGTTGAATATTATTTACAGGAATATTTTTGGATCCCTTAATATTACCTCTATCAAATTCTTGAGGAGAACGAACGTCTAAAATAATAGCACCTGCCTCTTTGAGTGCTTTAAAATCAGTTCCAGGGCCAAATAGTTTTTTGAAAAAGCTGAACATATTAATTATTGTTTATGATGTTATTTAAGCTAAAAATTCCTCCTCCATTATAAATGTCTTGTATACCATTTTGTTGCAAGATGCCAGTAGCCATTGAGCTACGGCCTCCACTTAAGCAATAGACAACAATTGGCTTTTGCATTGCTGATATTTGTTTAATATTGGATTCAATAATATCTAAAGGGATATTGATCGCACCTGGGATGTGGTTTTCTTCAAATTCCATAGGGCTTCTAACGTCTAATAAAGTGCCCTTTTTTTCTTTAATGGATTTAATTATATTTTGCATTTTGATATATTTTTCTTGTACAAAAGTACATTAACCCAATACTTAATTGGGTGACATATATCACACTAAAATGTATTATTTTTTGATCCAGTCAAAAGAGTTTCGGTTCATTATAATCCAACCGTTATGCTCCATTTTCTTTAATAGGCGACTAATTACTTCTCTTGAGGTGTTTAAATCGTTGGCAATATCCTGATGGGTTAAATTCACAATGGCACCAAATTGTTTCACATATTTTAGAATATAAAATTCTAAACGCTCATCCATATTTTTAAATGCAATTTCATGAATTGTTTTTAAAAGTTCTTCATACCTACTACGGTAGGTCTTAATTACAAAATAATGCCAACTTTTATATTCGTTTAACCACTTTTCCATAAATTCTATAGGGATGGCCAAGTATTGTATATCAGTCACCGCCTTTGCTAATACCTGGCTTTGCTCATGATGATAGTTGCATACCAAAGTGACAGCACATGCTTCGCCTGGATTTAAATGGTACATAAAATATTCACCACCGGTTTCGTCTTCCTGATAAAGTTTAATGGTTCCTTCTACCACCAACATTGCAGATTTGATATTCTGACCCATTTTTAATAAAGTAGTACCTGCTTTTGCTTCTTTCAATTCTGCTTCATTGAGTATGGCATCGTATAAGCCGTCCTCCCAATCAGGGAATAGTTTTGTAAGCGTTTCTTTTGATAACATATAAAGTTAAATTCTACTGTGAATATACACTATTTGAAGGAATGTAATAATTGTCACAAACAGGCAGTTTTCTTTGGTTTAATTTTGTAAAAATACTTAACATGAGAAAATTACTTTCCAAAATTGATTATACACTAACATTTAGATTACTGCTGAGTATAGCAATGTGTTATACAGGATACATTCAAAATTATTACATGTCAGGTATATTTGGCTTATTCTTGGCTATATATGCAATAATTGCTGCTAAGTATAAAATTGGTTGTGGATACAATGGATGCACTTATACGCCAACTTATAAGTCTAAAGAGGTTTTGGTGGAAGATGTTAAACATATTGATTTTACAGAAATAAAATAAAGATCATGTCCAGTCCTGAAACATTTGCAACAATCATTAATGGTGATTTACCTGTCTTAGTGGATTTTTTTGCTGAGTGGTGTGGCCCTTGTAAAATGATGCCTCCCATTTTGGAACAAGTTAGAGATAAGTTAGGGGGTAAGGTTCGTATTATAAAAATTGATGTAGATAAAAATCAAAAA
>CANCRC010000101.1 GCA_947380435.1 Chitinophagaceae bacterium | reverse complement strand
GCTTCACTAAAATATTTTCTTTCTCCGCCACTTCTTTTATCCAACCTGAATTTTCTAATATTTTTAAGGCTGCATTACCTGCTGCGCAAGAAACCGGATTACCTCCAAAGGTAGTAATATGGCCAAGTACAGGGCTTTCAGTAAGTAGGCCCATCATTCTAGGATGACTAATAAAAGCGCCAAGTGGTAGCCCACCACCCAAGGCCTTTCCTAGCAATAAAATATCTGGCACGATGCCCATTTGTTCAAAAGCAAACATAGATCCTGTTCTGCCAAAGCCCGATTGTATTTCATCAAAAATAAATAGTACACAATGTTGCTTACATTTTTCGGCAATAGCAGCTAACCAGTCTTTGCTTGCGGGCGTAATACCCGATTCTGCTTGCACAGGTTCCACAATTACGCAAGCAACTGTAGAATCAATATGTTCAAGGTCTTCAAAATTATTATACCTTAATTGAAGCGTATCTGGTAGTAGGGGTCGAAATGCAGTTTTAAAATATTCATCGCCCATTACACTTAATGCCCCTTGCGTACTTCCATGATAACCTCCTATAAAAGAAATAATTCTTGTTCGCTTCGTTACACGCTTTGCTAGTTTCATCGCACCTTCGGTGGCCTCCGCTCCGCTACTCGTAAAATAAACCGATTGTAAATTTTCTGGAAGTAAATTGGTTAATGCTTTGGCATATTGCACTTGTGGTGCTTGTATAAATTCTCCATACACAATAACATGCATATACTTTTCAACCTGCTGCTGAATAGCCTTAATCACTTCGGGATGACTATGTCCAATATTGCAAACACTAAAACCCGCAATCATATCTATAAAATTTTTCCCATTCACATCCTTTATATAAATGCCTTCGGCAGAAGCCACTTCAATACCAATAGGTTTATCGGAGGTTTGCGCTAAATGTTGAAAAAAGAGTTGTCTATTATTCATACTGGACATAATAACTATTAAATTGCAGTACAAAAGTCGCATTTTTATGGCAACCATACTAACTGTTCAAGGGAAAGATCCACAATTTGGTGAAAATTGTTTTATAGCACCCAATGCCACCATCGCGGGTGACGTCACTATGGGTAGTGATTGCTCCATTTGGTTCAATGCCGTACTTAGAGGTGATGTGCATTATATTAAAATGGGCAATAAGGTAAATGTGCAGGATGGCGCTGTGGTGCATTGTACCTATCTAAAACATCCCACCAATATTGGCAACAATGTTTCTATTGGACATAATGCACTTGTGCATGGCTGTACTATACATGATAATGTATTAATTGGCATGGGTAGTATTGTGATGGATGGATGCGTGGTGCATTCTAATTCCATTATTGCTGCAGGTGCAGTGGTTTTAGAAGGAACTATTGTAGAAGAAGGAAGTATTTATGCAGGCGTGCCCGCTAAAAAAGTAAAAATGGTATCTGAGGCCATGATCACTGGTGAGATTAATAGAATTGCTGATAACTATGTAAAATATTCAAGTTGGTTCGAGGCTTACAACGATGCGAAAAAATAATTTCAGCATTTACAATTAAAAATGATTGCTGAAACTAAAACTATATTTAATACATAGGTCCTTGCATACCATGCCATAAATCGACATAACTATAAAAGCGGGCTTCGGTAATAATTCCTTTTTCAACTGCCGCTTTCACTGCACATCCTGGTTCATTAATATGTTGACAATTATTAAATTGACAGTTATTCATTTTAGCACGCATCTCTGGAAAGTACTGCGCTAATTCTTCTTTTTCTAAATTCACTAAACCTAATTCTCTCATACCCGGCGTGTCAATCACAGCGCCCCCTTCAGGCAAGTCATACATTTGTGCAAAGGTGGTCGTATGCAACCCCTTACCACTCCAATCACTTACTTCTTGGGTGGTTAAATCTAAATGCGGAAATAAATAATTTATTAAAGATGATTTACCTACTCCACTATGTCCACTAATTAAAGTGGTTTTATTTTGTAATAATTTTTCAATTTTATCCAAGCCCTCTTTTTTCTCCACGCTTATTAAAAAAACTTGATAGCCAATAGCTTCATACATTTTTTTCATTTCCTCATAGCTAAGCATTTCTTTTTCACCATAGATATCCGATTTATTAAAAACAATAATGGCGGGAATATGAAAAGCTTCACAAGAAATTAAAAAACGGTCTATAAAACCTTGCGAAGTTTTAGGAGATTTTAAAGTGCCTAGTAAAATAGATTGATCTAAATTAGAGGCGATAATATGTTGCTGTCTTTTATTATGCGGAGACTGTCTAGCTACATAATTATTGCGGTCAAGAATTTCAGAGATCATCACCGTTCCACGCTCCTCATCTTCCATATCATATTCTACCCAATCGCCCACGGCAATAGGGTTGGTAGAGGTAATATTGTCTAACTTAATCACCCCTTTAATACGGGCCTGATAAAACAGTCCCGCTTCGGATTTGACCGAATACCAACTACCTGTAGACTTATAAATACGTGCTTTCATGCTCTGCGAAGATAAAAGTATTTGTTAAGAACTACACTACCCAAAAAGCAGCACAAATTCAATATCTTTGCGCCATGAGTCAATTTGCACATGATAAAGTGGTCCCTTATAGCCAAAGCAAAGCCGAAAAGAAAGAACAGGTAGCTTCTATGTTCGACTCTATTGCAAAAAGATATGATTTTTTGAACCGTTTTTTAAGTTTAGGCATTGACCAAGGCTGGCGTAAAAAAGCTATTGCTTATTTAAATGATAAAAAAATAAACCATCTATTGGATATTGCCACCGGCACTGCCGATATGGCCTTAATGGCTTATAAGCAAATTCAACCAAAAGAAATTACAGGCATTGATATTTCAGAAGGCATGATGCAATATGGTAGAATTAAAATTCAAGAAAAAGGATTGAGCGAAAAAATACAATTAAGTTTGGGCGATAGCACAGCCATTCCATTTGAAGCTTCCACATTTGATGGAGCCATGGTGGCTTTTGGAGTGCGCAATTTTGCCAATTTAGAAAAAGGGCTAGAAGAAATTTATCGCGTATTAAGTCCGGGTAGCAAACTAGTTATTTTAGAATTTTCACAACCTTCTAGTTTTTGGTTCAAGCCCATTTATACTTTTTATATGAAATGGGTAACGCCCAGTATTGGTAAATTATTTTCTGGTAATAAAGAAGCCTACGCTTATTTAAATGAAAGCGTGATTGCTTTTCCAGAAGGTGCTGCTTTTTTAACTATATTAGAGCAAGCGGGATTTAAAAATGTTTTGCAAGAAAAATTAAGTTTAGGCATATGCAGTATTTATTGCGGAAGCAAATTATAATAGGGGTATTCTTACTTTGTAGTTCTTTTCCGTCCTTGGCGCAAAGAGGCGACGTGTATCAACCCTTTCATGATGACCTACCTTATTATTTAGGAATGAGCATTGGCGTAAATAATAGTTTTTTCAATTTCAATAGAAATATAGAATTTGCCAACCCAGCAGCAGGTGCAGCCTATGCTATTAATCCGAAAAATAATCTTGCCTTAAACCTTGGACTAGCTGGTACATTGCGCTTAAGTACGCATACCTTACTTAGACTAAACCCAACTGTACTTATTGCGGGTTCTAAAAATATTTATACGTATAGTGAAGTGGGCTCAACGGATCTTAAAACCATGAATATCTCTTCTGCGATTATTAATATTCCATTGGCCTTCAAGATAGAATCAGACAGATACAATGCATTTCACTATACCGATATTATGCGTCACTATGTTTTTATTGGAGGTAAAATAGATTACGATTTACTAGGCTCCAACAAAGCGGTAATTACTAGCAATAGCACTGGCAGTAATAGAACTCCATATAATAATACTTTAAAAGGTGTCGACTTTGGCTATGAAATGGGATTAGGCGTGAGTTATTATTTACAATATGCTACTATATCACCTGAAATAAAATTTAGTTATGGTTTAAGGAATTTAAATAAAGGAGATGCACTCTTATCAAGTATTAGAGACATCACCGGCAATTTTGTTTATTTCACCATTCATATAGAAAACTAATTTATAATGAATAGCTACTTAATAAAAAATGCGCAAATAGTCAATGAAGGCAAAACCATTCAAGGAGATGTCTTGATTAAAAACGGCCGTATTGAAAAAATAGCTAGTCAAATTGAAACCAAGGGAGCCATTACTGAAATCAATGCAGAAAACCAATTCCTAGTGCCGGGCGCCATTGATGATCAAGTACATTTTAGAGAACCGGGTTTAACACATAAAGCCAATATTTATAGCGAGGCCAAAGCGGCCATAGCAGGTGGGGTAACTAGTTTTATGGAAATGCCCAATACCCAACCACCCGTTTTCACACAAACTTTATTAGAAGATAAATATCAAATTGGCGCTAATACATCGCTTGCCAATTATTCTTTTTATATGGGTACTTCTCAAGACAACTTGGAAGAAATTTTAAAAACCAATGAGAAGAAAAATGATGTCTGTGGTGTAAAAATTTTCATGGGCTCCTCCACTGGCAACTTATTAGTAGAAAACCCATTGGTACTTGAAAAAATATTTGGAGGCTCCGAGCTTTTAATTGCTACTCACTGTGAAGAAGAAAGCCTTATTAAAAGAAATAAAGCAGCTTTAGAATTAGTGAAGCCTGTCTTAGAAGCATCCGACCATCCTATCATTAGAAATGAAGAAGTTTGTTTTGAATCTTCTTTCAAAGCTATTCAATTAGCCAAAAAATTCGATTCCAGGTTGCATATTTTACATATAAGCACGGCGAAAGAATTACAATTATTCTCCAATTTAAGAACATTGGCAGATAAAAGAATTACGGCGGAGGTTTGTGTACATCATTTACATTTTACTGCCAACGATTACGCATCCTTAAGCAATTTAATAAAATGCAATCCTGCCATTAAAGCACCTGAAAATAAAAATGCTTTATGGGAAGGTTTGCTTAATGACCAACTAGATGTCATTGCTACCGACCATGCTCCACATACTTGGGCAGAGAAACAAGAAGCTTATGCGCATGCACATGCAGGCCTACCTTTAGTTCAACATGGTTTAATGCTCATGCTTAAATATGTAGAGGAAGGAAAAATAAGCATGGAAAAAGTAGTAGAAAAAATGAGTCATGCAGTGGCTACTTGTTTTCAAATCAAAGACCGCGGATTTATTAGAGAGGGATACCATGCCGATTTGGTATTAATTAAAAAAGCACCCTATACTGTTAGCAAAGAAAATATTTTATACCATTGTGGTTGGAGCCCCTTTGAAGGCAGTAGCTTCCCTTATCAAATTAATACCAGTTTTGTGAATGGATATAAAGTATACCACGAAGGCGTATTTAATGAAGCACAAAAGGGACAACGCCTTCAATTTACAAGAAGCTAAAAGTAAATTTTATGCAGGTTGATAAAATTACTTTAAAAGATATTGGCTTATTTGATAACGAAGAGTCCATAGGTTTAATAACACATCTTAACTTTTGTAAAACGAATGGCGGCAGGGCTCAATTAGACGTATATCTTTCACATCCACTTTCTAGCATCTGCTCCATTGAGCAAAGACAAAATGCCATCAAGCATTATATAGATGAACTTGATTTTATAGAAGCCATGAAAATAACCAATGGCACTAGCTTAGTCATTGAAAAATTTTTTGACACCGGTTTTAAAAGTATTCCTACTCAAATTAGTTTGCCTGCCGCTTATTGGTATAGGTTTATGAGTGCGGCCGACTATTCCTTACTTCGTTATTCATTAGAACATTTAATTTTATTCTACGATCAATTACAAAAATGGGTGGCGGTTTTTGAAACAAAAAAAGGCAACACTATCATTGAACTACTCGTTCAAAAAATTAAAAAATACACCAACCACCCTTCCTTAGCCGCCCTCCCAGCTGCTCATAAGTTAGAGAACCCGCAAACAGTATTGTCTCTATGCCATTTTTTTCTTTATCATTATAAAAATAATACACATCAATTAATTGCTCATTTTTATGAACTAGACGCCTATTATAGTATGGCCATGGCTTCTAAAAATTATGATTTTATTTTTCCTACTTGGATAGAAAGCGAGCAGCCTGTTTTTGAAGTAATGGAAGCGGTTCATCCCTTAGTGAATAATGCTATACATAATAACCTTTCGCTTAGCCATAATACGAATTTGCTTTTTTTAACAGGTGCGAATATGGCAGGGAAAAGTACTTTCATTAAAACCATTGGCATTGTTTTATACCTAGCACATGTGGGCATTGGCGTGCCTGCAAAAAAACTACACCTTAGTTTCTTCGATGGCCTTATTACGAATTTAACCATCGCAGACAATATTGTAAAAGGAGAAAGTTATTTTTTCAACGAAGTACAAAGAATAAAAAATACGATTGAAAAAATAATAGATGGGAAAAAGTATTTTGTTTTAATTGATGAGCTATTTAAAGGAACCAATATTCAAGATGCTATGAAATGCAGTACTGCTGTTATTGAAGGCTTACAAAATTTAAGAAATAGTTTATTTATTATATCCACGCATTTATATGAAATAAGCGAGGGCTTAAAAGAATTTAAAAATATACAGTTTAGTTATTTTGAAACGGCTGTGCAGGGAAAAGAATTAGTTTTCCATTATCAATTGAAAGAAGGAGTCAGTCATGATAGACTCGGTTATTTAATTTTAGAAAGAGAAGCTGTAGTTGACCTGTTAGAAAAGATGAAAAAAAACAAGTATTAATACGCTACATTGAATACCTGATCTAAGTTAGTTTCAAGCAAAAAGATGCTTGTAAAAACAAAGGGCGCTGCCATAGTGGGCATTGACGCCATGACCATTACCATTGAAGTAAATGTGAGTATGGGCCAAGGCTATAGTATTGTTGGTCTTCCAGACAATGCAGTAAAAGAAAGCCTTGACCGAACTGAAAGCGCCATTAAAGCGGGCGGCTTTCATATGCCTAGAACCAAAATGGTGATTAATTTATCTCCAGCCGATTTAAGAAAAACAGGCGCTGCATTTGACTTACCTATAGCTATTGGCATTTTAGCTGCATCAGAACAAGTTGCTCACCCTAAACT
>CANCRC010000100.1 GCA_947380435.1 Chitinophagaceae bacterium | reverse complement strand
TCTCCATTAATGACGGCCCTGTTGCCAGCGCCATTAATTAAGTTCTCACTACTAATGCTTGAAATTTTATAATCGAAGCTTGGACCAAATACAGCGTAAAACTTGTACTTGTTCATCTCGTTTACCGGTAGTAACTTTTTGTAATGTGCAGCTAGGCTTAATGTGGTAAAATTGTTATCGGCCTTAAAATGGGTAAAATCGTCTATAAAAGGAGATAAACTATGTTTATTTTGGTAGTAATTACCAGCAGCTATTCTATTTACTGCAAAACTTAAAGAATAGCGGTGTTTTTCTTTGTAAATACCATCTATTCTAAAGCCACCACTATAGCCTGGGTTAAATGTATTGCTGTTAACTGTATTGTATAAGTAATTTAGAGGAGCAGTAATGCCATTATCATCTATGTTTTGTTTTGACAAAACCAATGACCCAAACAAGGAAACATCATTGCCTACAAAATCAACAAAGGTTTTAGCAAATGATTTTTTAATTTTTCTAATACGCTCTTGACTAGGATTTAATAAATAGGCACTATCCTTTTGTTTTGTATTTAGGTCTTGAGCATGCCCAATATTTAAACAAAAAAGATTTATTAATAATATGATTGAGACCCTTGAAATGCTTGTTTTCATTGAATTCTAGTATGAATACCGAATTTATACTTAGTAAATTTTCCATATGCCCATATCTTCTTTTAAATGAATTTTATTAGATATTTCTTGAACTAATTCAATATTTCTAAATTTTGTTCTATTATATTACATTTATACCTCATCTTTGAATGACATGACGAAGAAAAAAAACTCCAATCTTAAATTAATTGAACTTTTACTAAACAATAAGATCAAGCCGGCATCCATCAATATACTAATGGCAGTCGGAAAAATTCTAGTCGTTAAGAAAAAAAATAAGCTTATTCAATTGGGTGATGTTTGCGATAAAGGCTTTTTTATTTTAGATGGAGGCTTTATTTCTAGGGTTTACAATCCACAAACTAAAAAAAGTAGAACACAAAATTTCTTCTTAGATGATTTTAATCCTTTTATGTCTTGTGAGGATAGTTATTTTACAGGAGAGAAAACAAATACCGATTTATTAGCCATTAAAGACTCCTTAGTTATTCAATTCACAAAAAATGATTTAGAGTGCGTATGTACAGCCAATCAAGACCTTGCCAATTTCTTTAATAATTATATTATTGTTAATGCATTAAAACAAGAAAGTGCATTAAGAAAAATGATTAACGCTTTTTCTAAAGAGGAACTTTACAATTATTTGATAGATAATTGTAATCCAGTTATTAAAAACATTCCTTCTAAATATATTGCTGAATTTATTGGCATATCTGCTGAGTGGCTTAGTAAAACAAAAAGCAAAATTTAGCTTACCCTTCCCCCAAATAAAAAAAGCTCCCGATAATTCGGGAGCTTTTTTTATAAAGTAATGATAATTTTATAATACAATTTTGAGCGAGCTTTCGAGCAATGCGCAGAGCGAGCGAAAAATTAGTATTATAAAATTTATTTGATCTTAAAAGTTTCGAGGAACTTAGTTGTGAAGTTTCCTTTTCTAAAATCTTCGTTCTGCATTAATTGTAAATGGAATGGAATAGTTGTTTTCACTCCTTCAATCACATACTCGCTTAAAGCACGATACATTGTATTGATAGCTTCTTCACGGGTTTGTGCCACTGTGATTAGTTTGCCAATCATAGAATCATAATAAGGAGGAATGACATAGCCTGCATATACATGACTATCCACACGCACACCATGTCCACCTGGGGTATGGAGAACAGTTATTTTTCCTGGCGAAGGTCTAAAATCGTTGTAAGGATCTTCTGCATTGATACGACATTCAATGGCGTGCAATTGTGGTTCATAATTCTTTCCAGAGATTTTTTCACCAGCAGCAATTTTTATTTGCTCTTTAATTAAATCATAGCTCACCACTTCTTCTGTAACACAATGCTCTACTTGAATACGCGTATTCATTTCCATGAAATAAAAATTACGATTCTTATCTACTAAAAATTCTACCGTACCAACACTCTCGTAATTAATAGCGCTTGCTGCTTTAATAGCAGCCTCACCCATTCTTTGACGAAGTTCTGGTGTCATAAAAGGTGAAGGAGATTCTTCCACTAATTTTTGATGTCTTCTTTGAATAGAACAATCACGCTCACTCAAATGACAAACATTTCCATATTGGTCTCCTGCTACTTGTATTTCTATATGTCTTGGTTCTTCCACGAATTTCTCCATGTACAAACCATCGTTTTTAAAACTGGCACCTGCTTCCATTTTAGCCGTTTCAAATGCTTTTTCAATTTCTCCTTCATTCCATACTACACGCATCCCTTTACCACCCCCACCTGCAGTGGCTTTGATAATCACTGGGTATCCAATTTCTTTCGCTAATTTTTTAGCAGCATTAACATCTTCCAATAAACCTTCTCCACCCGGTACTACAGGAACCCCTGCTTTAATCATGGTTTCTTTGGCAGTAATTTTATCACCCATGCTATTAATCATATCGGGTGTTGGCCCAATAAATTTAATACCGTGGTCGGCACAGATTTGTGCAAACTTTGCATTCTCTGCTAAAAAACCATATCCCGGATGCACTGCATCGGCATTGGTAATTTCACAGGCAGCCATGATATGTGGAATATTTAAATAGGATTCTTGTCCTTTAGGACCACCTATACAAACAGCTTCGTCAGCAAACTTTACATGCAAACTATCTTTATCTGCTGTAGAATAAACGGCCACTGTTTTAATGCCCATCTCTCTGCAGGTTCTAATAATACGTAAAGCAATTTCGCCACGATTGGCTATCAAAATCTTTTTGAACATTTTTCTGAATTAAAATTTGAAAATGGGTAATGTTTATTCTGGTTGAACCAAGAATAAAGGTTGGTCATACTCCACTGGGCTGGCATCTTCTACCAAAATTTTCACAATGGTTCCTTTGACTTCACTTTCAATCTCATTGAAAAGCTTCATCGCTTCAATAATACATACCACTTTACCTGGAGCTACTACTGTTCCTTCCTCAGCCATTAATGGCTTGTCTGGAGCGGCTCTTCTATAAAAAGTACCAATCATTGGACTTTTAATGGTCAATAAATTTGTGGCAGCTGGAGCTACTGGTGCGGCTGGCGCAGCAGAATTAGCTGCAGAAGGAGCTGCCATGGCTACTGGGGCTGCTGCATATGTTGCAGGTACCGAGTTCACTGTTACATGCTCTTCTTTTTGTTTAATGGTTACTTTTCCGTCTTTATCTTCGATGCTTATCTCTCCGATATTACTCTTGTTTACCACCTTAATTAAATCGTGAATTTGTTTCAAGTCCATGTTTAGCAATTTTGGGTAAAATTGGGGCTTTTTTATGGATTTTCGCGAAAAAAAGGGCTTTTTTTATTAAAAATGGGCTTTTTTGACCAAAAATGCCCCCGAACAATCGGGGGCATTTTTAAGTATTTTAGACCTTTTTTGTTACTTCACACGTTCTACGTATTCTCCGTTTTTGGTATTAATCTTAATCTTCTCTCCTTCATTAACGAACAAAGGCACCATTACAGTCGCTCCCGATTCAATGGTAGCAGCTTTAAGGGCACGTGTGGCTGTATCTCCTTTTACGCCATTCTCACAATAGGTAATTTTAACGTCTATCTTTTCTGGAAGCTCTGCTCCAATAGGAAGTTCGGTCTCCGTATTCATAAATACAAATACCTCTGCGCCATCAATTAAAAACTGAGGGGCATCGATCATTTCCTCGGCCATCGCAATTTGCTCAAAAGTCTCATTGTTCATTAAGTTATAGCCGTTGTCGTCTTTATATAAGTATTGAAATGTTTTCTTCTCCACACGGACAGGATATATGTTCTCACCACTATTCCATGTTTTTTCAATAGATCTCTTATTGTCTACCCCTTTTAATTTAGCCCAGATTTTAGCGGCTGCGCGAGCGGTTTTATTTTCACCAAATTCTACTACAGAGTATAAGTTACCATCTAATTTTAGAATCATTCCACGACTAATGTCTGAAGTTGTTGCCATAATTGTTTTTTTTAATTTGTCTGAGAGAACGGCAAAAGTAGCACATGAAAGCCATTTATAAAAAAACCTTCAATTTTTGTTGTAAAATAAGTGTAAAAAAACCTCGATTAGCCTATTTTTGCGCCACAAATAACAAATTAGCCCACATGTCAGTATTAGTCAATAAAAATTCAAAGGTCATTGTACAAGGTTTTACCGGTACTGAAGGAAGTTTCCATGCCACTCAAATGATTGAATATGGAACCAATGTAGTGGGTGGTGTAACCCCAGGAAAAGGTGGATCTGTGCATTTAGAAAAACCTGTATTCAATACTGTAGCCGATGCTGTGAAAACTACAGGCGCCAATGTGAGTATCATTTTTGTTCCTCCTGCATTCGCAGCAGATGCCATTATGGAAGCCACTGATGCAGGTATTGCTTTAGTAGTTTGTATTACAGAAGGTATTCCAGTGCAAGACATGGTGAAAGTGAAAAATTACTTACAAGGAAAAACAACTCGTTTAATAGGACCTAACTGTCCAGGTGTGATTACAGCGGAAGAAGCTAAAGTAGGAATTATGCCAGGCTTTATTTTCAAAAAAGGAAAAATTGGAATTGTTTCAAAAAGTGGAACATTAACTTATGAAGCAGCAGACCAAGCAGTAAAAGCTGGTTTAGGTGTTTCAACTGCTATTGGAATTGGTGGAGATCCTATTATTGGAACTACTACTAAAGAAGCGGTGGAATTATTAATGAACGATCCAGAAACAGAAGGCATTATCATGATTGGTGAAATTGGCGGAAGCATGGAAGCAGACGCTGCCCATTGGATTAAAGATAATTTAAGAAAACCTGTGGTAGGTTTTATTGCTGGTCAAACAGCGCCTCCAGGTCGTAGAATGGGTCATGCGGGTGCTATTATTGGTGGCGCCGATGATACTGCTGCTGCTAAAATGAAAATTATGGCAAGCTGCGGAATACATGTAGTAGCAAGCCCTGCAGATATTGGAACTACCATGGCAGAAGCCTTAAAAAAGAAATAGTCCTCTATTCATATTAAGTAATCCCTTATCCAAAAAAGATAAGGGATTTTTTTATTGTAAGTTTGTCCTATGAAATACGCGCTACTATTATTGGTTTTAATTTTCTGCAGTCATTTAACCATGGCACAGGATAAGCCTGCTATTAAAATACATTGCGTAGCCCCCGTGAAATTAAAAACGGGTCAGTCGGTGAAATTAAAAGTGAGTGTAAGTCATAATTTAAAAGAAGAAAAAACAGGTACACTTGTTTTGTCGCTTATTAATCATCAAACACAAAAATCGGTGGATGGTTGGTTTTTAAATATTTTTCCTTTTCAATATTTCACCACCATTCAAAATGAAAAGTTTGAAGTGGAATTTCCCTTTACAGTACCCAACGATTATAGCGATAGTTTTGATTTAGTATTAGTAGCCAATGTAGGGAATCTTAAAGACAGTATTGGCTTTGTCATTTCCACCAATAAAGTAATTCCTTTTGGAAAAAAACTTTAAATACCTAATTATTGGTCAAGGCCTAGTGGGCACTTGGCTAGCTTATTTTTTACAGCAAAGAAATATTTCATTCGCTATTGTAAATGATAGTAGCGCTGCCTCTGCCACCAAGGTGGCCAGCGGGGTCATGAACCCTGTAACAGGTAGAAGAATGGTGCAAACATGGATGATTGAAGAAGTTTTACCCTTTGCTGTAGACGCCTATGAAGCTTTTCAAGAAAAAACAAATACAAAAATAATTACCGAAGCGCCAGTTGTTTTAATTCATCCTAGTCAACAAATGAAAGATAGTTTTGACTATCGAATGAATCACGATAATGTGTATTTAAAAAATAATAACCCTTTAACATGGGACTCTTTTTTCAATATGCATTTTGGTACAGGAGAGATTGACTCTTGTTACTGGATTGATTTATTAAGTTTTTTAGAAGCTGGCAAAAAACATTTCCAAGATAATTATATTGAATCGAATTTTGATTATAACGATTTAAAATTAGTAGACAAAGGCGTGAAGTGGAATACTATACATGCGGAAAAAATTATTTTTTGTGACGGAGTAAATAGTATGATGAACCCCTATTTTAAAACGCTTCCCTTTGCCCCCAATAAAGGAGAAGCACTTATTGTGGAAATTAAAGGGCTCCCTGCAAAACATATTTACAAAAATAATTTAGCCATTGTACCTTGGAAAGAAAATTTATTTTGGGTGGGCTCAAGCTTTGAATGGGACTATGCAAATACAATACCCACAGATGCCTTTAAACAAAAAACAATTGAAAGCTTAAATGCAGTGCTAAAAATTCCTTACACCGTTACAGACCATTTAGTAGGTATAAGGCCTGCCAATACCGAGCGCCGTCCTTTTGTAGGATTGCATCCTATACATACTCAAATAGGTATTTGCAATGGCATGGGCACTAAGGGCTGTTCCTTAGCCCCTTATTTTACAGATCAATTAATAGAACATATTGAAAACAATACCCCGCTTCATATAGAGGCCAATGTTCAAAGGTTCAAGCATTTAATGAGCGCCTAATGAAGCGCCTAAAAAAAGTTCCCCGAAAATTAAAAAATTCAATATTTTTAAACATCATTCATTTAAACCATTGCCAGCATCATGAACGAAGATGAAAAAAAATTATATAACATTCCTATTGCTTATCGCAAAATGGAAAATTTACATATTGTTTTTTGGCTTTTTAAAGATATTGCCTGGTGTATGTTTTGGAAGCCTCTGGGAATTACCATGATTATTCCTACTTTAACCATTTCTATTATTATTGTATGGAGAACTAGACATATTTTTTCTGAACTATGTCATAACCTAGCTATTACTGTATGGATTATGGCTAACTCTTTTTGGATGTGTAGTGAATTCTTTGGAGTAGATAACAATCTTGTTTATGGAACCGTTACAGTGAAACATTTAGCTATGATTCCATTTATTACAGGAGTATTAATTCTAGCATTTTACTATTTAATACATAAGCCAAGACATAAGCAGGAAACAGCTACCTTATAACTACTTTAGAAATAGTTTAGAAATAATTTAGA
>CANCRC010000099.1 GCA_947380435.1 Chitinophagaceae bacterium | reverse complement strand
GCGTAAATTTATTATTGGTCGGCAACCATTAATAGAGGCTTTTGAGTCGGGTACCAATATTGAAAAAATACTCATTCAAAAAAATGCACAAGGCGAGGGCTTAAGTGAAATTAAAAATATAGCAAGAGAAAAAAGTATTCCTATTCAATTAGTGCCTATTGAGAAATTAAATGGAATGTCTAAGGCAAATCATCAGGGGGTACTAGCTTATATTTCTAAGGTAAAATATTTAGAATTACAAGAAGTGATTGATTTTGTAGTGGCCAAAGGAGAAACCCCTTTATTTTTAATGTTAGATGGTGTAACCGATGTAAGAAATATTGGAGCCATTGGAAGAAGTATACATTGCTGTGGCGCGCAGGCCTTAATTATTCCTGATAAAGGTGTAGGTGCTTTAAATGAAGAAGCTTTTAAAAGTAGTGCAGGCGCACTAGAACATATACATATTGTAAGAGTGAATAGTTTATTAAAAGCGGTGGACTTACTTCACTTAAACGGCATTCAAGTTTTCACCAGTGAAATGCGCGCTGAAAAAAATATTCATGAATTAGATTTAACTATTCCTTCCTGTATTATAATGGGAGATGAGGGTAGAGGCGTACAACCTTATTTAGCCAAAGCCGCCGATTATTTTTTCAAAATTCCGATGGCTACTAATTTTGATTCTTTCAATGTTTCAGTAGCTGCAGGTATTATTTTATATGAAGCCATGAAACAAAGAATGTTTCCTTTAAAATAAATGGCTGTATGAGTACCTTAAAATTCAAATTAACCCTTCCTGCCAAGCGTTCTGAAAACCCCATAAGCTATAGGGATGGATTATTTTTAATAGGTTCTTGTTTTTCAGAAAATATAGGTGCTAAATTAAATACACATTTATTTAAGGTTTTTGAAAACCCGCATGGTATTTTATTTAATCCCATTAGTGTAGCTAGGTCATTGACGGATTGTATAGAAAACAAAGTTTATACCGAAGCCGATTTATTTCAGTTGAATGAGGTTTGGAATAGTTGGCATCATCATACTCGTTTTTCAGGCATTACTAAGAAGGAGGCTGTAGATAAAATAAATAATTCCATTACTAAAGCCCATGCTTTTTTAAAAACAGCCAATCATATATTTATTACCCTTGGCTCTGCTTGGGTATATGAATTAAATAGTCAATCCTCCCATGCTATAGGGCAGGTAGTCGCCAATAATCATAAAGCACCTGCTAATTGGTTTGATAAAAAATTAATGAAGCCCGATGAATTAGTTCTTTTATTAAAGCATATGGTGCAGGCATTGCATCAATTCAATCCGCATTTACAAATTATTTTCACCATTAGCCCTGTACGTCATTTAAGAGAAGGTTTAGTGGAAAATAATAGATCTAAGGCAGTGCTCATTCAAGGGGTACATGAAATAGTAGAAACCACAGAAAATATTGCTTATTTCCCCTCTTATGAATATGTAATAGATGATTTAAGAGATTACCGTTTTTATGCCGAAGATTTGGTGCATCCCAATTATGCAGCATCTAATTATGTTTGGGAGAAGTTAGTAGAGACTTATTTTAATGAACAGACACAAGATATTATGAAGCAAGTGGCAGAATTACAATTGGCCATGCAGCATAAACCTTTCTTTGCGGGTTCTACTCAACATAAAGAATTTTTACAAAATTGTATTGTTAAAACAGAGCGCTTATTAAGTTTATATCCCTATTTGGCATTGACTGAGCAAGTTCAGTTTTTTAAGCATGAATTTGCCAAATAATTTCTTAATTTAGTTGTCTAAATATTTCATATGCGTTTATTGCCATTTATTGCTTCTGCAATAGTAACTATAGGATTGGTTGCTGTCTTAAATACTCAATTAACTGTAGGGGTTTCTAAGACGCCTAAGCTGGGTTATTTCTTATCGCCACAACATGGCTTTTGGAAAAATGCAGAAAAAGTGAATACTAATTTTGACGCCTCCATTGTAGCAAACGAATTAAAAGGAAATGTAGATGTGTATTTAGATGACAGATTGGTGCCGCATATTTATGCAGACCATGATGAAGACGCTTATTTTGTTCAAGGCTACTTGCATGCAAAATTTAGATTATGGCAAATGGATTTTCAAACAAGAGTGGCTTCTGGAAGACTAAGTGAAATTGCTGGAGCCGATAAATTATCAATAGATCGTTTTTTTAGAAGACTGGGCATGGTGTATGGTGCAGAGAAAACAGAAGCAAGTATTAATGCTACTAACCCAGAGATGAAAGCTACAGTGGATGCTTATACAGCAGGGGTGAACGCCTATATCAAACAATTAGATCCTGCAGATATGCCGTTTGAATTTAAATTAATGAACTATGCGCCTGAAAAATGGACGCCAGCAAAGACCTATTTATTTTTAATGTTTATGTCCTATGATTTAACAGGTCGTTCAGCTACCACTGATTTACAATTAACCAATACAAGAGATTATCTTGGCTATGATTTATTTGATAAACTCTATACCAATAATCAAGATTCATTAGATCCTATTATTCCTAAAGGAACAGTGTATCAAAAACCTTCTATTGTTCCTGTTAAACCCGCTAAAGCCGATTCTGCTTATTTGCATCAAAATAATGCAGTGGCCTATACCAATGTTCAAAGCCCCGAGGCGCCCGATAAAAATAATGGAAGTAATAACTGGGCGGTATCGGGTTCTAAAACAAAATCGGGCCGACCTATTTTATGTAGTGACCCGCATTTAGGATTAAACATGCCCTCTCTTTGGTATGAAGTACAAATTACCACACCTACACATAGTACTTATGGTGCAAGTTTTCCAGGTTCTCCTGCAGTTATTATTGGATTCAATGATAGTTTAGCTTGGGGAGTTACCAATGCTGGTCGTGATGTTTTAGATTTTTATGAAATTAAATTTAAGGATAGCTCTGAGAATGAATATTGGTACAATGGGAAATGGAATACTGTTACTAAGAGAACTGAAGTTATTAAAGTGAAAGATAGTGCCGATGTAGTGGAGCAAATACCCATGACGCATTGGGGTCCTGCTATGTATGATGCACATTATCAAAACCCACAATCTAAAGGACGCAATTTAGCTATTCAATGGACAGCCCACAATTCTTCTACGGGTGTAGAAACTTTTTACAGATTGAACCGTGCAAAAAATTATGATGATTATATTAAAGCCATTTCACTTTGGACCTGCCCTGGACAAAATTTTGTATTAGCTACTAAGTCTGGAGATATTGCTATAAAGCAACAAGGAAGTTTTGTGGCAAGATGGGAACATCAAGGAGATTTCATTATGCCAGGAGACGATTCTACTTATGCATGGCAAGGTATTATTCCTAATGAAGAAAACCCTACTATAAAAAATCCTGCTCGCGGATTTGTAAGTAGTGCGAACCAAAAATCAACTGATGCTAGTTATCCTTACTATTTAGGAACAGCAAGTTCCTTCCCTTTATATAGAGGCATTAGTGTAAATAAGCATTTGATAGGTATGAGTAATATTACTGCAGAAGATATGCAAGCATTGCAAACTAATAACGATAATGTATTTGCGGCCACTGCTCGACCTGCTTTGATGAAATATTTGCAAGTAGATAAATTAAGTCCAGATGCTAAAAGAATGGTGACAGAAATGACCAACTGGGATTTAAATAATGGAGTACATTCAAAAGGCATTACAGTTTTTAAAATAGTTTGGGACAGTGTAACACAAGCTGTTTGGGGGGATGAACTAGCTGGATCACCCATTCCATTGACTAAGCCCGATGATTTTGTAGTACTGGATCAAATGTTAAAAGATTCCAATTGGTCTATTGCAGATGACATTCGTACCAAAGATAAAGTAGAGAATTTTAAAGATCAAGTAACCTTAGGGGTAGAAAACGCCACCAAAAAATTATTGGAATTAGAAAAAGAAAATAAAATTGAGTGGGCTTTATTTAAAGAGACCAGGGTAATGCACCTTACTAAAACACCCGCTTTAAGTAGATTGAATTTACCCATTGGAGGAGGTATGAATATTATTAATGCCACTACAGAAATGCATGGCCCTAGTTGGAGAATGATAGTGCACTTAACCGATGAAATTGAAGCCTATGGTTTATATCCAGGTGGGCAGAGCGGTAATCCGGGCAGTGCTTACTATGATACTTTTGTTGATTCTTGGGCTGCTGGAAAATACTATCGTTTATTATTTTTAGCCAAAGAAAAATTAATGCAGCACGAAAGAACTAAATGGCATATTCAATTTAAGAAGGCAAATGCTTAATTAAATAATCAATTACAAATTAATTTTAAATATTACTTATGAAATTTATAACCACTTTATTATTGGCAGCTTTAATGGCCTATGCAATAGGAATGTATACAAGTATGCCATGGTGGAGTTTTGCCATTACGAATTTAATTGTAGCTATTGCCATTCCTCAAAAACCCTTCATTAGTTTTTTATCAGGCGCTTTAGCAGTAGGTTTATTATGGGCTAGTTTAACAATCATAGTTGACCAAGCTAATCATCATATTTTAGCTACCAAAGTGGCTAATATACTTCCCTTGAAAGGTTCTTATGTACTGCTAATACTTGTAACAAGTATAGTAGGGGCCTTAGTGGGTGGGCTTGCTTCATTAACAGGTTCTTTTCTTCGCTTAGCTAAAGCCTAATTTTTATAAATGGCTAGCTGATTTGTCTCATCTATTAGCAGCCACTATAAAAAATAAATTTATATTATCTTTGTATTGAATTTCCCCAACCTGTAATTGGGATAAAAATTTAATCTATGTCAGTTCTACATAATCGTATCTCCAATAAGGAGTTGAAAGAAAAATTATACCAGGAAAATTTTCCTCGTACCACCATTAGTTTTTATCAGTATTTCGCTATCCAAGATGCAGCAGCTTTTAGAGATGAATTATATAAAGGCTTGAATGAATTACAAGTATTTGGCCGTATTTATGTGGCGAGTGAAGGCATTAATGCACAAATTAGTGTGCCCACTCATTTATTCGAAAATTTTAAATCTTATTTATACGCAATACCTGGCCTCGAAGGGGTAAGATTAAATATTGCAGTCAATGATAACGGAAAAAGTTTTTGGGTGTTACGCATAAAAAATAGGAGCAAAATTGTAGCCGATGGGATTGAGGATGCGAGCTTTAGTATGGAAAATAAGGGCAATTATGTCAATGCCGTACAGATGAATGAATTATTAAATTCTCCTGAAACTATTGTGATTGATATGCGTAATCATTATGAGTATGAAGTGGGGCATTTTGTGAATGCCATTGAAATTCCTTCAGATACTTTTAGAGAACAACTACCCATGGCAGCAGACATGATGAAAGAGAATAAAGATAAAAATATTATCATGTATTGCACTGGGGGTATTCGTTGTGAAAAAGCAAGTGCTTATATGATGCACCATGGTTTTAAAAACGTTTTTCATTTAGAGGGTGGCATTATTAATTACGCCAATCAAATTAAAGAGGAGGGTTTAGAGAGTCAGTTCAAAGGAAAGAACTTTGTATTTGATGATAGACTTGGAGAAAAAATTACAGAAGATATCATTGCCAAATGCCACCAATGTGGTGCGCCTTGTGATACACATACCAATTGTAAAAACGATGGCTGTCATTTATTATTCATACAATGCCCTAGTTGTGCTGAAACCTATGCGGGTTGCTGCACGCAGGCCTGTACTGATATTGTTCACCTTCCAGAGGAAAAGCAAATTGAACTTCGTAAAGGCATTGATAAAGGCCAGCAAATTTTTAACAAAAGTAAGCAACGCTTAAGGCCTAGGTTAGGAATAGATATTTAAAAATATTAGTTAATAATATTTCTAAAGTTTGTTTTCACTTCTGAACTTCGAGTCATAGCGTTAATAAATATTAAAAATGAATCGTTAAAAAATTGTGCATGTCTGAGCGAAGCGAGTTCACAATTTTAGATTCTTTTTTAATATTTTAGCGTCATGACGAGTAGAGAAGAATGAAAATAAACTTACTAGAAAAAATTTAACTAAGCTTTTCAAGCGAAGCGCATACAACTTGATAAGTTTCTTCTTCTGATAATTGCTGCGGCATAAATTTTTCGCCAATTACTTGCTCGTAAAGCTCAATATATCTTTTAGAAATAGTATCAATCCACTGTGCAGACATTGCAGGAACCGTTTGTCCTTCTTTACCCATGAAATTATTGGCAATTAACCACTCACGCACAAACTCTTTACTTAATTGTTTTTGTTTTTCTTTGCTAGCTTGTCTTTGTTCAAATCCATCGGCATAAAAATAACGGGAAGAATCGGGTGTGTGAATTTCATCCATTAAATAAATGGTGTCGCCAATTTTTCCAAATTCATATTTAGTATCCACTAAAATTAATCCTTGTTTAGCGGCAATTTCTTTTCCTCTTTGAAATAAAGCCAATGCATATTTTTCTAATACGGCCCAATCTGCAGCAGATGCTAATCCTTGTGCAATAATTTCTTCTTTTGAAATATCTTCATCATGTCCTTCGCTGGCTTTAGTAGAAGGAGTAATAATGGGGCTAGGGAAAAAATCATTTTCCTGCATTCCTTCTGGAAGACTTACACCACATAATTTTCTACCACCTGCGCTATAAGTTCTCCAAGCATGACCCACTAAATTACCACGCACTACCATTTCAATTTTGAAGGGCTCGCATTTCTTGCCAATGGCCACATGAGGAGCTGGGATATCTAGTAGCCAATTAGGGCAAATATCCCTAGTGGCGGCCAACATATAGGCAGCTATCTGATTTAGGACCTGGCCCTTAAATGGGATAGGGCTGGGTAAAATGACGTCAAATGCCGATATTCTGTCACTTGCAATCATTACAAGTAATTGATTATCAAAGTAATAAACATCTCTTACTTTGCCATGGTACTCATTAATTTGATGGGGGAATGCTTGCTTGCTCATGGCACAAAATTAATTTTTTAAAGATACAAATGATAATTTTTTCTAAAATGCTTACAATTTGTTAATTTGTAGGACGATTCAATTAAAAACAATAATTTATGAAAAAATGTTTAAGCCATTTTGCGTTCATTTGCCTATCTACTTTAATAGTATTTACCGCCAATGCTCAAAATGCAAGTAGTGTTTCAGGTACTGTAAAAAATGCAAGTACTTCAGAAACAATTGCTGCAGTTTCTGTAACCCTTA
>CANCRC010000098.1 GCA_947380435.1 Chitinophagaceae bacterium | reverse complement strand
CTATGTCGCGAATATAAAGCTGCACTACTTCTTTACCAGCAACTGCACCCGTGTTCTTAACAGTTACAGTAGCCATTAATTTTTGATTTCCTTTTAATTGAGTAGCAGACAAAGTAAAATCGCTGTATTCAAACTTTGTATAGCTTAAGCCATAGCCAAATGGATAAAGTGGTTCATTACTTACATCTATATAATTAGATTGAAATTTAGAAAACCATTTGTTTAAAGGACGACCTGTATTCTTATGGTTATAATACAAAGGTATTTGACCCACATTTTGAGGGAAACTCATACTTAATTTACCAGAAGGATTTACTTTACCTAATAAAGCATCGGCAATGGCATCACCCGCCTCTGATCCTGCAAACCAAACATCTAAAATAGCAGGTACATTGGCATCTTCCCAAGTTAGGGTTAAAGGACGGCCATTAAATAAAACCAATACCACTGGTTTACCTGTAGCTAGTAATGCCTTTAATAGTTTTTGTTGTGCTGAAGATAAATTTAAATTTGTGACAGATGCACTCTCTCCAGTACTCTCTGCCCCTTCTCCTAAAGCAGCTACAATTACATCTGCATCTGCACTAATTGCAACGGCTTCATCTAATAACTGTTCTGGCGTACGACCATCTCTTGGAATATCTTTGCCAAACATGGTTAATCTTTTCTCCAATTCCCAATCATCTTCTAAGTTGGACCCCTTGGCATATTTTACTTTACCTGAAGTTCCTACTGCATCTGTTAAACCCTTTAATAAAGTAATTGATTTCGTATTGTCTGCACCTACACTCCAAGTGCCTGTCATATTTTCTTTAGCATTGGCTAAAGGCCCTACTAATGCAATAGTTTTACTCTTTGCAATAGGTAAAATATTATTATTGTTTTTTAATAATACAAAGCTTTGTGCTGCAATAGTTCTTGCCTCTGCTCTATTGGCCTCTTTAAATACTTCTGCAGCAGATCTTTTCTCATCACAATATTTATAAGGGTCGTCAAATAAACCTAATTGATATTTTGCAATTAAAATACGTTCTGTAGCTTTATCAATTTGCGCTTGTGTTACTTTTCCTTCTTTTAAAGAAATACCAATTGAATTTAAAAAGCCCTCTCCCACCATATCCATATCCACTCCTGCTTGTAAAGCTTTTTCATTCACAGTTTTGAAATCACCAATACCATGGTTCACCATTTCAGGAATACCAGTATAATCAGATACTACAAATCCATTAAATTTCCATTGCTTACGAAGCACCTCATCTACTAACCATTTATTGCCTGAAGCAGGAACGCCATCTATTTCATTAAAAGAAACCATGACTGAACCTACCCCTGCATCTACGGCAGCTTTATAAGGAGGAAAATATTCATTGTACATTCTTACACGACTCATATCAGTAGTATTATAATCTCTACCCCCTTCAGCTGCTCCGTATAAAGCATAATGCTTTACACAAGACATAATAGTGTTGTTCAATGATAAGTCGTCGCCTTGATACCCATGTACCATGGCCTTCGCAATTGCTGAACTTAAAAATGCATCTTCTCCATTTCCCTCAGAGGTTCTACCCCAACGAGGATCCCTTGTTAAATCCACCATAGGAGAGAAAGTCCACATAATACCATCAGCACTGGCTTCATTAGCTGCAATACGCGCCGATCTTTCAATTAAGGGCATGTCCCAAGTAGAAGACATACCTATGGGAATAGGAAAAATAGTTCTATAGCCATGAATCACATCCATACCAAATAGTAATGGGATATGCAATCTTGTATTTTTAACCGCATACTCTTGTAACTCTTTAATTTTTGTTACAGAACGAATATTAAATACACCTCCTACTTTACCCTCTTTTACTTTTTGTGCAATGTCGGAACTGCTCACAGCGCCTGTTACAAAATCACTAGAAGCAGGTAGGTTTAACTGACCTAACTTTTCTTCCAAAGTCATTTTAGCAAGCAATTTATTGACAAAAGAATGCATAGCCGCATCTTTATTTGTTTGAGAAAAACTAGCTATACTTAAGAGTAGCGTAGTAAAAAATAAAATTCCTTTTTTCATAGATTGGTTTGATAATTATTTATAAAAAATTTAAGGCCAAATAATAGTGGAAGCTGCTTTGGCAGGTATATTAAACGTATAATATTGATTATTCTGTTCTAATACAATTTGCTTCGCTTCCGATTTGTTTAATATTAAAATAGCCTTCTTGCCATTTTTTAAATTAAAACTTGTAGTAGCAAGTGATGCATCAGTAGCAGTACTTAAAGTTCTGATAGCACCAGGCTTAACAAACTTTGCAATTTGTCCTATAATATAATAACTCACATTTCTATTCAGTGCTTGGTCTTGAATGGTAATAGCACCCTTGCATTCAGTACAACCCAAGGGTGTATGCGGTTCATACTTGGCATCATTGGCCAAGTTCCATTCTAATACTACAGCCGACCAATTTTGTATAGTGCCAATTACAATATGTTCTAAATGCCAGAGAAAATCGCCATCAAAACTACCCTTAGCACCTGTCCATTGTTCGGTGAAATATATTTTTTTATCGGGATGCGCTGCATGTACTTCTGACAATGCTTCTTCTTTGCCTAAATACAAATGAAAGGCAGTAGCAGCTGCAAATGATTTTGCTTTTACATCGTTTAATATAGCAATGGGGTAATTCGGATGGTCGGCATTATGATCATACAAAACTACTTCCGTGTTTATTTTGGCTGCCTTTAATTGAGGGCCTAAATAATCTCTTAAAAATTCAGTTTGTTCTTCTGCATTCATTAATAAGCTGGGGTTATTGCCTCCATGCTCAGGTTCATTTTGCATGGTGATGGAATGAAGCTTAATACCCTTGGCCTGCATAGCCTTGATATACTTTATAAAATAATTAGCATAACTAGCATAATACTTTTTCAATAAATGACCGCCCATTGAAATGCCATTGGTTTTCATCCATATGGGAGGGCTCCATGGCGAAGCCATAATTTTAAGAGAAGGGTTAATAGCCAATACTTCTTTTAAAATGGGAATTAAATGCAGGGTATCCTTAGATAAAGAAAAATGAGTTAAGGCAGAATCGGTTTCGCCTTTGGGCAAATCGCAGTAACTAAATACTTCTGGGTCTAAATCGGAAGCGCCAATACTAATTCTAATATAAGAAACGCCTAAGTCGGCTTCAGTTTGACCAAAAATTTCTTTTAATAATTGAGTTCTTTTCTCTTTAGGCAAAGCATGCATTAATTGAGCACTACCCCCTGTTAAACCATAGCCAAAACCTTCCATGGTTTGAAATGTTTTACTAGGGTCTACCTTAATTTTTATAGCAGTAGCAGGTATCGCATTTGCATTGGGTAGTTTTTTAATAGAAGTTTTAGCAAATTGCAAATTACCATCTGCAGAACTAGTCCATTGTTGCGCCTGCAAACAATTCGCAGTAAAAAAATTTGTAGTTACGATACTTATAAAAAGTAAAATAACATTTAGAAACCGCTTTAATTTTTGCATTTATTTATTTTATATTTCCATTTTCTTTAAAGCCTCTACTGCATAATTAGCAGCCCTTGCAGTAATAGCCATAAAAGTTAAGGAAGGATTTTGTGTACCTGTACTTACCATACATGATCCGTCGGTTACAAAAACATTTTTACATAAATGCATTTGATTGTGCTCATTCAATAAAGAAGTAGCTGGGTCCTTACCCATTCTTACCCCTCCCATTTCGTGAATATCTAAACCTGGCGCTTGTTTGGTATCAGCAGAAACAATATTCTTACAACCAGCTGCATCCAACATTTCAGAGCCTGCTTGTATAAAATCGTTCATGGATAAAACATCGTTCTGGTCATAATCCACTGAAGTAATTAATTGTGGTATACCCCACTTGTCTTTTTGATCGGTACTTAATCTTACATGATTGGTTTTCTTAGGAATAGTTTCCCCTTGCATCATCATAGATACATACCAATTGCCTGGTTCTGAAATAGCATCTTTAAACTCACCGCCTACACCTTCTGCATGTGCACGACCTCTGCCCGCACCAAAGAAAGTCATATACCCTCTTTGAAATTGCATTTCTTGTTTATGTACATTTCTAAAATTAGGCATCATGGGTTGTGTAGGACGACGACCATAATAATATTCATCCATGGGCCCATCAATGGTGGCCGATAACTTACCTCTATAATTATGAAAGGCTACATATTTTCCTAATAAACCATTGTCATTGCCTAAACCATTCGGGAAACGCTTTGAAGTAGAATTCAATAAAATCAAATTCGTATTTAAGGTAGCTGCATTTAAGAAAATAATTTTAGCAAAATACTCTGTGACTTTATTAGTAGTACTATCTATGACTCTTACGCCTGTTGCCTTCTGCTTGGCTTCATCATATATAATTGAATGCACCACAGAATTGGTTTGCAGGGTTAAATTACCTGTCTTCTGTGCCCAAGGTATAGTAGAGGCATTGGAGCTGAAATAGCCTCCAAATGGGCAGCCTCTTTCACATAAGGAACGGGCTTGACATTGCTGACGACCTTGTTCAATATGTATGGGTTTAGGTACTGTTAAATGCGCGCATCTTCCTTGCACTACATTACGGTCCTTAAATTTTTTCATGATATTAGACTGCATCCCTTTTTCAACACTAGTCATTTCCCAGGCTGGTAAAAATTCACTATCTGGTAAGGTATCTAATTTGTCATAGTTACCACTTATGCCCGCGAATAATTCTACATGACTATACCAAGGTGCTAATTCATCATAAGTAATGGGCCACTCACCAAATCCATCTCTAGCAGGTCCTTCAAAATCATACTTGCTCCACCTTTGTGTTTGACGCGCCCATAATAAACTCTTTCCTCCTACTTGATAACCTCTAATCCAATCATAAGGTTTTTCTTGTACGTAAGGATGTTCATTGTCTTTCACAAAAAAATGTGCAGAGGTTTCATTATAAGCATAACACCTGTCTACAATTGGATTATCTTTTACAAGCTCAATGGTTTTGCCTCCTCTATGTGGGAAGTCCCAAGGATTTTTAGTAGCCGTTGGATAATCTTTTAAATGTACTACATCACGACCGCGTTCAAGCACTAATGTTTTTAAACCTTTTTCACAAAGTTCTTTAGCAGCCCATCCTCCACTAATTCCTGAGCCAATGACGATGGCATCATAGGTTTGATTTTTTGTAGACATGGTTTGTTTATATTTAGTTATTCTAATAATTTTTTTACTACTAAGCCTCCTACTTTCTTTCCTTGTTCCGATCCAGTATTGACACTTAATACATAATGAATACCACCGTATACTCTGCTTATAGAAGCCTCGGCTGCAGCAGCTTGAAAAGAACTGAATTTTCTTTTTAATCCTATATAGTGATAATCGCTAGAGTCTTCGAAAGCAAAATTTTCTCCATATAATTTTGTAAGCACCGTAGCTGCCGATGCGGTAATGGTACTATGGCCACTTGTATATTCGGGGAAAGGCGGTGTTTGTAATAATGGAGCCCAGTTTTTATCAATTAATTCATTAATGACAGTTACAGGTCTCACATAACTACTTCTGTATTTTTCATCCCAACAAGAAATAAAGCCATCATACAATGCCACTGCTGTTAAAGCAAATGACTGAGCCGATTTTACAGCATCTGCATTGGTTTGTTTCACTACTTGCGCTGTAATACCTATCCAATGTCCGCCTGGTGTAATTTTTTTATTACCAAACATCATATGACCTGCATGCTCAATCACAAAAGGGTTATCATCCCAATACTTAGCAATTAGTTTTTGCTCGTCAGTTAAATTTTTATTGATATCATATACCTCCTTCATCATACCATAGAAAGTAGTACCAGGTTTAGTTTCATATTTAGGAGGTCTATTAGGCATAAACTGTGAAGCAGAATCTAATACCATGGGCTTCATGGTATTCCAACACCACTCCACTCCATCTAAATAATCGGGAGGTGTAGGACGCCATTTACCTGGCTCATTACTGCCTAAGTATTTTTGTTTGCCTCTTGAAATAGCATAGCCATCTTTTTTGGCTCTGGCTAAAATAGAACCTGCTACTGTATCGCCAAAGGCAACTGAATTTTTATAAGTGGCTTCGTCTAAATTGGCTTTGTAATTATCATACACCGACTGCTCATATTTAGTTAATGAGTCTACAGAAAATACTTTAACATTTCTAGCTACTTTGAAAAAAGCCTTAGTGGCAGCTAAAGTAAAATTATAATTTTTGCCTTTTTCAGGTGTAGGCATTTTGCCAAAACCATTTAATTTTTCTGCAATAGAACTGGTTCCTTCTTTAGCAAATCGAATAGCTTCATAAGAAGCTAAAGAAGAATATACATAAATACGACTAGCCACAGGAGGCGTAAATACATCATAAATAATTACCTGTGTTAATTGGTCCTCGTTATTAATTAATACACCTACCTCATTTAAAGGAGCGGGCTTGTTTTGAGAACAAGAAACAAGAAAAAATGCGATTAATAGTAGACTGTAATAGGGTTTAAAAAATTTTTTCATTTTACTTTCATTTAAGTTTGTCGAATGCGTCTAATTTAATTATTGTTTTTTCTACTTATCCCCTTTTGGTCTATGATTGTTATCAGTTTTACTTTTTCATTATAGCTTATAAAACGGGCCGACTGAGACAAGAAAGAATTTCCATAATAAAACTCTTCTTTCCTTTTTTTACCATTGGCATATTCAACAATAGCGCTTGCGTCACCCGGTTGTATTTCTAAAATATTCGTCTTCTTTTTTAAGGCATATACTTTTAAAGGCCCTCTATTTTGAGAAGCTGCCACTAAATAGCCTCCCTTTGCCCCTCTCAGCTTCACTAAGGCCTTGCCATTGCCAGGAATGAATATACCGCTCTCTAGAATACTTAATGGAGCAAACTGTCCTTGGCCATTCCCTTTTAATAATAGGCCATTTAAGGCGTCATATCTGCCAACAGACACTTCAGTCCCATAGTCATTGCCATTCATAAGAATATCCAAATTACCATCCCCGTCATAATCGTCTACTTGCATGCCATTTAATACTGAGAACTGGGCTTCTATGGGCAGGGCACTCATTTCAAATTTTCCACCACCTTTATTTTGAATATAACTAGAACTTAAATTATTGGCTTTTACTACTTGCGCGCTAGCCAACTGCTCTTTAGAAAGTAATTGGTCCTTGGTGGCCGTTGCATAGGTTTTATAGTTCTGGAATTTTGAA
>CANCRC010000097.1 GCA_947380435.1 Chitinophagaceae bacterium | reverse complement strand
CAATTATGGTTAGCCCTAACTAAAAAATCTTATCTCGCGGTAGACAATAGTATACAGTTTTCATTTAGAATTCACTCTTCTACCACCAAAACCTCTAAGGATAAAGTTTTATTAGATGCTTTTTTAGTTTTCTTAGACTATTTGAATCAATTAAAGAATGAGTCAAGTGCATTAGCGTCTATCATTGAAGAAAATGGCAAGAAATTTACAGAAAGTACCACCAAGGCCATTGCCCACAGACTATTAAGAACCCCAAAGGCTATTAGAAAAGGATTAACCATAGATGAAATGATCACTAAGATTGATGAGAAATCGAAACTACTAGGCATTGATTATGTACCTCTTCAAATAAATTCTATTCGCATGGCGAAACTCATTGAGGCGGTTCCTTTATTCAATAATTTATTTTTACTTTTCAAGAAAGTTTATAAAAAACCTGTTTTATAAAAGTTTTTAAACCTTGCTTATTAGATTTAGATTGCCTAATCTAGTATTTCAGCAACTTAGCTATTTAAAATTACCAGCCTTTATAGCGTATAAGAATTTCCCAAACTTAGATTGTAGTAAATAATATAAAAAACCTAATCTCCATTGCCATAAACGCGCTGCAATAGAAAAACCAAAATGTGATTCATATACTTTAACATTCTCTTTGAGCGATTTTAAATATTGATTGGTACTCACACCCCCATCATCGAACTTTACAATGGTTTCATTCATATAACCATAGGTTTCCTTTTTCAGCCTGCACATTAAATCATAATCCATAGCAATTTTAAAAACTTCCGAAAATTGTCCAACGCGATTGTATACTTCTTTCTTAACAAACCATGTGGGATGTGAAACAGCTCTCATACCCTTGTATAATTGTTGCGCATCAAAAGGAACACCAATTTGAACCCAAATACCTGCTCGTTTCATTAATATATTTCCACTTGCCCATTGAATAGCAGTATTTTTATTAAAATAAGCTAGCACATTTTCAATTACCGAATGAGCATAATAAATATCGGCTGAATTTAAAATATGAATAAGGCTACCAGAGCATAGGGCCAAACCTTTATTAAAAGCATCTGAAATTCCTTTATCTCTTTCGCAAAGCCATTTACGGTATTGGGGCTGAGGCGTATTTTGCAACCATTCAGCAATTTCAGTATTACTAGAACCATCAATGATATAATGCTCATAGGGCTTAGCCGACTGTGCGTCTACCGAACTGCAAGTACTTTGCAAGTCGCTTAAATTGTTAAAACATATTGTAATGACCGACAATTGTTCCATATTGTAAAAATAAGCCCATTTCATTACATATTTACTTTTACCACAATTACAATATATTTGTATTATGGGCATTATTCAAAAACAAGGGGTAAAATCATCGTTCTTTATTATGATGGGCTTTGTCATAGGCGCCGTCAACCTCTTAATTTTGTTTCCCTTATTTTTCTCTAAAAATGATCAAGGCTTAGTAAGGGCCATGATAGATATTGGTGCCACTTTCTCTTTGTTCTGTACATTAGGAACCTTGCCAGTGATTTATAAATTTTTCCCATTCTACAACCATTATCTAGGACCAAAAAAATCTGAACTCCCCTTCATTACCCTTGTGATTAATTTAATAGGGTTTAGTTTGCTTTTATTTATAGGATGGCAGCAAAAAGATTTTATTATTCGAAAACTTGGAAAGTCTCCAAGCCTTGCGCATTATTTTAACTATTTATACCCCTACTCCTTTTTCTTATTATTATTTTATTGGCTAGAAGCATTTGCCTGGGGATTAAGAAAAGGCGTTTACTCCAATTTTTTAAGAGAAACGCTTATTCGCATTTTAACCACTGTTTTAATTTTAGCCTTTGGTTTTAAATATATTGACCTCATTACCTTTTTAACCTTATTCAGTTTATTATATGCAGTTCCTGCTTTATTGTTATTAATAAATCTAATTCAATCGAATGGCTTTACGTTTCAAAGTTTTAAAATTAGCAGTGTAACTAGAAGGCTTAAAGGCAAGATGATTAGTTTCGCCTTATTCGTATTTGCAGGACAATTTTTCAATTTATTAGCACGCACCAATGACACTTTTTTAATTGTAGGCTTAAGAGGTTTGAGTGATGCAGGTATATTTGCCATTGCTACCTATGTTTCTGCTATTTTAGAAATACCCCAAAGAAGTTTAAACTCTATTAGTATACCCATTCTTGCTACTTCTTGGAAGAACAAGGACTTTGCCAATATCAAAAACATTTACCATAAAAGCGTTTCCAATTTACTAGCCATTGGCCTGTTATTGTTTGGTTTGATTTGGTTGAATATTGATAATCTAATTAATTTTTTAAACTGGATTAGCCATAAAGAAGCGGGCGGTTATGATGCTATTAGTAAATTAATTTTCATTTTAGGCATTGCAAAATTAATTGATTTAGCCACTGGGGTGAACAGTCAAATTATTGGCACTTCTAATTATTGGAAGTTCGATTTTTACACGAATTTATTTTACATCATTATTTCTATTCCGCTGAATTGGTTTTTAATTAAGAATTATAATTTAGAAGGGCTAGCCTACTCCAATTTAATTGCACTTACACTTTACAATACAGTAAGGTTTGTTTTTATTTATAAAAAGTTCAACTTACAACCTTATACTTACAAGCATGGCTTATTTTTAGCATCAAGCATTGGGCTCATGTTACTCATTCACTTAATTCCTACTATTAACAATATACTTGCGAATATTTTAGTACAGTCCTTTGCTTTTGGAATTAGTTTTTATGTTCTAGTGAACTGGCTGAACCCTGCACCCGAAATACTCAATATGGTACATGATTTTATTAAAGTAAAATTACCGGGCTTCTTTAAAAAGAAATAAGCCTACTTCTTTTGCGCCACCGATACTAAATGAAAGGGTGGATAGGTTTGCTGGTGGATCATTTCAAAATCACAATACACTAAAAGCTCTTTTACCAAATCCAAATTGAAAACATGGTGATGTACTGCCCTATTCTCTATATTAAGCTTGGTTCTTTTAATTAAGTCTTCTTTCGACTGCACAAAGGCATCGTGCTTAAAATCGTGTAGTGCTATTACTTCCTCAAAATGCGTGCTGTCTTCTTCTGTGGTATTATTTTTATAATCCTCTATTAGATGCGCTAATGTGGTGATAGGCCTTTTGTTATCAAAAGTAAATTCCTTATCTGGAAGTACTAAAACCAATCGACCTTTGCTTTTCATTACCCTAGACCAGTCCTTTAAAGCCTTAATAGGATTCGCCACATGCTCTAAAGAATGACAAGAAAGTACAAAATCATAAGAAGCGTCTTTGACTTCTTTTAAATGGGCAGCCTCACCTATATACTGAAAGCCTTTTTTGTTTTTATAATAAGTATATAAATTCCCCTCTTCAATTTTTCCTTCCCAAAGTGTATTATTGGAAAAATTAACTCCATCAATTTTTTTAGCATGTAAATAAATAGGAAAAGCACTTTTAAAACTAAAAAAAGCACTAGGGCCGCCTACTTCAATACCCTCTTGTCCTTCAAAGGCTGTAGCCAATTGAATCATTCTTCTTTTAGCAGGTTGCTTTAGATAAGATATAGAAGTAATTATTTTTTCAAATAAAGTCATACTCTAAATTAATTAAGGTTGAATTAATTTTAAAAAACTTTCAAGGCCTTTCTTTTTTTCTGCTGTCAAAGTATAGCTAATATTTTCAGTATAATATTTATGCAAATCATATACTTGCTCTGAAGCAGGTATTAAAGCAATCACTTCTTCTAAATTTGCTAAGCCATAAGCATTGGCTGCATCAAAGGCTTCCATAAATGCTGCAGGAATGGGTTTATTCGCTACCCAGGCAGCAAATACAAAGGGTAGTCCTGTATACTCTTTCCATGCTAAACCTAGGTCATAAATATGCTCGAAACGGTTTAAACTAGCTAAAGCTCTATCTCCAATAATTATACCAGCCCTAGTGTCCGAAATTTCATTCATATACCCTTCAGTAGCTATTAAAAACTCTACCTCTTTTTTCCAATAGTTCTTAAATAGAATTTTCGCTAGCGCTACCGAGGTTCTACTTTGATAATCTAAATAGACTTTCTCAATTTGATCCATGGGCACTTGGCTAAATAAAGCCACTGAAGCCACTTCCCCCTCTGTGCCAATCACATATTTAGAAACTATCTGAGGGTTCTTTAATAAAGGCATAATGGCCACAGGGACAAGGCCTATATCAATGGTATCGTCCAATAAATCTTGGGCTATTTGAGCAGGGTAAGACTTCACTAAATCTATCCTTTCTTTAAATGAGCTCTGCTCCATTCCTAGTAATAATGGGCGGGTATTTAAATAACTTACCGCGCCTATGCGCCATTTTTTGTCCAATTGAATTAACTTTGCACAAAGAAAAACCTTTTTTCTAAGAAACTAACTACTTGTTTAAATTATCAGCCAATGTCGAAACTTACAGCTATCTCTCCCGTTGACGGTCGTTACCAAAAGCAAACTGCCGCTCTAAGCTCCTATTTTTCTGAATTTGGCCTTATCAAGTATCGCGTTTTAGTGGAAGTACATTATTTCTTATTTCTTGCAGATAAGAAGTTTTTTAAAGTTACACCTGCCTTAAGAAAAGCATTGCTTCATGTAGTAGAAAAATTTAGCGAAGCCGATGCAGAGAAAATTAAAACTATTGAAGCGACTACCAACCACGATGTAAAAGCCGTGGAATATTTTTTGAAAGAAGTACTTGATAAAAATAAGGCAAGTGAATTAAAGGAGTGGATTCATTTTGGTTTAACTTCTCAAGACATTAATAATACCGCCATTCCACTTAGTTGGAAAGAGGCGATGGAAAATACAGTGCTACCTTCTTATATTAATTTGCAAAATAATTTATACCAGTTAGCCAAAAAATGGAAGAAGGTTTCTTTATTAGCACGAACACATGGTCAAGCTGCCTCTCCTACCACACTTGGAAAAGAGATAATGGTTTTTGTAGAAAGACTACATCATCAAGTGGAACTATTTACAGCCATTCCTTATGCTGCAAAATTTGGGGGTGCTACGGGTAATTTTAACGCACATCATATTGCTTTTCCTAAAAAGAATTGGGTAAGCCTAGGCAATGAATTTGTAGACGATGTATTGGGTTTACAAAGAATGCAGTTCACTACGCAAATTGAACACTATGATCATTTCGCTGCACAGTGCGATACTTTGAAGCGTTTGAATAATATCTTAATTGATTTAAGCCGAGATATCTGGACCTATATCTCCATGGATTATTTCAAACAACAAACTAAGAAAGGTGAAGTAGGCTCTAGCGCTATGCCGCATAAGGTGAACCCTATTGATTTTGAAAATGCAGAAGGTAATTTAGGTATGGCCAATGCCATACTTGAACATTTAGCTGCTAAGCTTCCTATTAGTCGTTTACAACGCGACTTAACCGATTCTACAGTGCTTAGAAATATTGGTGTTCCGGTTGGACATATTACTATTGCTTTAAACTCTTTAGAAAAAGGATTAGGTAAATTAATTTTGAATGAAGAAAAAATGCAGGCCGATTTGGAAAACAATTGGGCAGTGGTGGCAGAAGCTATTCAAACTATTTTACGCAGAGAAAAATACCCTAACCCTTACGAGGCTTTAAAAGATTTAACAAGAGGCAAAAATAAGATTGATAAAAAACTGATGCATAAATTTATCGATGGCTTAAAAGTAACAGCCGCTGTTAAAAAAGAATTGAAAGCCATTACACCTCATAATTATACAGGGGTGACTGCGGAGTATTAATCTTCAGCGTCCGACCTATCATTAGGCATTTCAGTGCGCGGTACTAGTTTCTTTCTTGGCTCTTTTTTCGCAAGCAAATTATGAATGGGTTGCATGCCTTCTTTTTCAATAGCCATGGTTAATACTTGAGCAGTTGCAGCAGCATCTCCCCAGGCGCGGTGTCTTCCTTCAATTCTAATTCCTAAATCACGGGTCAAAGAACCTAGTCCGTATTTTTCTAAACCAGGAAATACCCTGCGGCTTAATTTAATGGTACATAATTTAGGAGCCGACCATTGAAAACCCGACCTACCTAATAAATAATGAACAAAAGAATAATCGAAACTTACATTATGGGCCACAAATACTCTGCCATTTAATAAATTGTAAATCTGCGGAGCTACTTCCTCAAACAAAGGGGCGCCTGCCACCATTTCATCGCTAATACCCGTCATATTCACAATAAAGGGGGGTATTTTATGTCTAGGGTTAATCAAAGTCACATATTTACCCGTCACTTCCACCCCATTATGTATCACAATAGCAATTTCAGTAATGCCCGCCGATTGGGGTGTACTGCCTGTGGTTTCAATATCTACAACTGCAAATTCCATAGAGTGGCTAAGGTCGTATTTTTTAGCAACTTATTGCTTGTCCCTTTTCCTTATTTTTGTGGCTCATTATAGGAAAAGACGCAAAGCATGGAATTGAGTAAAAACTACATACCGGGTGAGGTTGAATTAAAATGGTATAAGCATTGGGTGGACAGTGGTTATTTTCATAGTACCCCCAACGATAAAAAAGCTTATACGGTGGTGATTCCTCCACCGAATGTTACCGGCGTGTTACACATGGGGCATTGTTTGAATAATACCATTCAAGATATATTAGTGCGTCGTGCGCGTATGCAAGGATATAATCCTTGTTGGGTACCTGGTACCGACCACGCTTCTATTGCAACGGAAGCAAAAGTAGTGGCAATGTTAAGAGAAAGAGGTATTGCAAAGTCTTCTTTAACAAGAGATGAATTTTTAGGTTACGCTTGGGAATGGAAAGAAAAATACGGTGGTATTATTTTGCAACAATTAAGAAAGATGGGTTGCAGTTTAGATTGGGAGCGTACTTCTTTTACCATGGACCCCGACTATTACGAATCGGTTATAAAAGTATTTGTTGATTTATATAAGAAAGGAAAAATTTATCGCGGCAAGAGAATGATTAATTGGGATGTACGTGCCAAAACGGCTTTAAGCGATGAAGAAGTTATACATAAAGAGGTAGCGGGTAAAATTTATCACCTTCGTTATAAATTAGATGTACCAGGGGATGAGTATATTACTATTGCCACTGTTCGTCCTGAAACTATTTTGGGTGATAGCGCCATTTGTGTGCATCCTAAGGATGCACGTTATAAAAACTTAGTAGGCAAGTTTGCTTTTGTACCCTTAATTAACAGACGCATACCCATTATTGCAGATGATTATGTAGAAATAGAATTTGGAACAGGTGCATTGAAA
>CANCRC010000096.1 GCA_947380435.1 Chitinophagaceae bacterium | reverse complement strand
AGAGATTTAATTTTTGTTGTACAATCCAAATATTAAAATTGCTTGACTTCTTATTGTCTAATTGTAAATTACTTGAATTCACAGCATACTTATTATAAGGCTGGCCAGGGTATATCGCTAAATAAGCCATTTGCGCCGACTCGTCTCTATAATTCGCATAGCCTAAATCAAAAGAGAACCAATTAGTAGTTACATTTTTTAATTTTTTAGGAGCGCGTTCAATGGTAATATCAGTATTATCAAAGTCACCGTCTTCTACCATCGTTTCCCAGTCTTTTTTATGGTTGCTGTCTTGTGATTTAATAATATTTAATCTACCTAGTCTTACAGTGTCATCATTTACCGACAATAAAGTATCTTTTTTTATTCTACCATTGGTAATATTAATGGTAGTGCCATAAGGTCTGTTTCTTTTTCTATTATAATATAAATCTCGTCCATTATTTTTTTTCACAATAACCATATTGCCAATAGCAATAGTGCCATATGGTTTGTTTATATTTTTACTATCATTTTGGTAGCCTTGTTTTTTTACAATAATCATATTGCCAATCGTAATGGTATCATTTGCCCTATAACTACTATCTGATACTATTGTAGTACTATTTCTTGAACTATCGTTTTGTGCAAAAGCTGAAAAGCTGAAGGCCATTAAAAAGCAAGCTGTTAATGTTGTAATTGTTTTTTTCATATTTATTTTTCTTTTTCTATTTTATTTCTTTTTAAAAGCGCTGAAACTCTTCTTGTGATACCTCTAAAGGCAGCGCCATCAATTTCGAGCATGCCAATATTAATGGTTCTGCCTTCCTGCTCTGTATCAATTTCTTGATAAGAACTGAGAATGACGGGAATATTTTTTACTTCTTCATTAGAGACAGTTTCCATAGAGTTTGATCTTATTTGCGTTTCATGGAGTTTTACTAATAATGCTGACTGGCTTTCTTCTGCATTAATAATATTTGAGTTGATAAGATTTGAAGCACTATGTTTTTCTATATCTATTACACTATTGGTAGATGGTTCAATCACACTATTATTAATAAGATTTATTTTTTTATTAACTGTTTGGCTACTCACTATAGCAGCATTACTATTTTTTAAAGAGGCATCCAGCTCTTTGCTAGGTAATATTGTATTCTCCGTCTGCTTTGAATGAGTAGAAGCGTTATTGGTAGAGACAACTGAGGCTTTTTCTTTTATTGCTGTATTTGTTTTGAATAGTTGAATTCCAATAAATAAAATAAGCATGGCCGCAATAGCAAAGGAAGCCCTTAGTAAATTAGGTGTAAATACTATTTTACGAATAGGGGCTTGCTTTCTATATAATGATTTTTTAAAATCGGTATCTAGGCTGGCCTGCATTTCTGGGAATCGGTATAAAAATATTTTATCCTCCATCTCAATACTCTCAGTACTTGGAGTATGTACTTTTGTTTTTTCAAAAAGTGCTAGCTCCTCTGCGTATTTTGAATCGGTTAAGACAAAAGCTTCTACGGCCGCTATTTCGGCAGCATTTAATTCATTGTCAATGTATGACATGAAAAAAGTTTCGTAGTTGTTTTCGTTAATCATTGTATTAAGCACTCATTTTTTCAAGATGAGTTAATTTGTTTTTTAAAATTAACCTGGCTCTATGTAAATACACTTTTACTTGAGATTCCGACAATTGCATAATCTCTCCAATTTCTTGATAAGAATAACCTTCATAATCTTTTAAAAGAATTAAAGACTTCTGCGTGGGGTTTAAATTATTTATAGCTTGTAGTAATAATTGCTTTAATTCTGAACTACCTTGAGAAACGGTATTGGTGTTTTCGTCAAAGCTATCCGTCATGACTATCTTATTTTCTTTTCTAAGTTGGTCAATCATTAAATGATAGGCCACTGTAAATAAATAGGACTTGGCTTTCGGGGTTTCTACCTTTTCTCTATTCACCCATAATTTTTCAAAGGCAGTTTGGACAATATCCTTGGCGTCCTCTTTATTTTTACTAATTTTTAGTATAAAGCGGTATACCCCATCGGAGTAATCATCTACACAAATATTGAATTCTAAATCGGTCATGCTAAGTTGCTCATGTATAAAAAGAAGGTTCTATTAGCATTAAACGAGCCATTGACCTAAATGTTACAGTCAATGGCTTGTTTTAAACGAAAATATTTTTAGCTAAAGGGCTTCTAAGCGCTTACTTACTAATAGTTTATGATTTGCTCTTGGATAGCGGTAGGCAAGGTTCTCCATTCGTATTGTTGGTCTCTTAACTGAGGCTCAAAACCTGCTTCTTTAATAGCTTCCTGAATAGTCTTATAAGTAAAGCGGTGTGGCGCTCCAGCAGCACTTACCACATTTTCTTCTAGCATAATGCTTCCAAAATCGTTGGCACCTGCTTCTAAACAAACTTGCGCAGTGGCTTTTCCCACGGTTAACCAACTTGCTTGAATATTTTTAATATTAGGAAGCATAATTCTACTAATGGCAATCATTCTAATGTATTCTTCCGTAGTGGTTAAATTATGTACCCCTCTAATTTTAGTAAGCAAGGTATCTACATCTTGGAAGGTCCAAGGAATGAAGGCTAAAAATCCTTTGGCGTCTTTTGGTTTTCTATCTTGCACTTCACGAATACGCACTAAGTGAATAAATCTTTCTTCTAAGGTTTCCACATGACCAAACATCATGGTCGCACTGGTAGTAATATTTAATTGATGCGCTGCAGCCATGACATCTAACCATTCGTCTGCACCACATTTTCCATTAGACACTAATTTTCTGACACGGTCTACTAAAATTTCTGCACCTGCACCAGGCAGTGAATTCATACCCGCAGCCAACAAGGCTTTCAAGACATCGGTATGACTCATTTTCTCCAGCTTTGCAATATGTGCAATCTCTGGGGGCCCTAGTGTATGTAATTTAATTGTCGGAAATTCTTTTTTAATCTGGCTAAATATATCGATGTAAAAAGCCAAGCCTAATTCAGGATGATGGCCTCCTTGTAATAATAATTGATCACCGCCCCACTCAATGGTTTCTTTAATTTTTTTGCGGTAGGTATCCATATCTGTAATATAAGATTCAGGATGTCCCGGCACTCTGTAAAAATTACAGAACTTACAATTCGCAATACAAACATTGGTGGTATTTAAATTTCTATCTATCTGCCAGGTTACCTTACCATGGGGCACTTGTTTTTTTCTCAATTCATTGGCAATATGACTTAATTCAGTAAGAGGTGCGTTTTCAAATAAAAACATGCCTTCTTCTTTGCTTAAGTGTTCAAAATTCAAGGCTCTTTGGTATAATGATTCCAGCTGCATAGCTTAGGTATTAATTGGCCACAAAGTTAATCGAATTTATCGGGTTTCGAAAGGGTAAAAAACAAGGTTCTAGCAATAGAAAAGGAACTCTTGTACTTATTAAGTATTTTTGTATTCTTTATGATACAATTTGAAAAATTTGAATTAGACAATGGCTTAAAAGTATTGGTGCACCAAGATACCAGTACCCCTATGGCCGTAGTGAATGTTTTGTATAATGTTGGGGCCAAAGATGAGGATCCTGCTAAAACAGGATTTGCGCATTTGTTTGAACACTTAATGTTTGGAGGCAGTGTGAACATTCCTGTTTATGATGAGCCCTTACAAAGAGCAGGCGGAGAAAACAATGCTTACACTACAAATGACTTAACGAATTATTATTGTCAAATACCTGCAGAAAATATTGAAACTGCTTTTTGGTTAGAGAGTGATAGAATGTTGTCCTTGGCTTTTAGTAAAAAAAGTTTAGAAGTACAACGCAAAGTAGTTTGCGAAGAATTTAAGGAGCACTATATTAATAAACCTTATGGAGATGCTTGGCATAAAATGCGAAGCCTTGCGTATACGCAACATCCTTATCGTTGGATGACCATTGGTGCTTCACTGCAGCATGTAGAAGATGCCACCATGGAAGATGTAAAAGATTTTTTCTTTCAATTCTATCGTCCCAATAATGCTATACTAGTTGTTACGGGTAATGTGCAAACAGAACAAGTCAAACAATTAGCCCAAAAATGGTTTGGTCCTATTGAAGCGGGCAAACCCTATGTTCGTAATTTACCGAAAGAGCCTGTGCAAGAAAAAAGCAGAACCATGGATGTGCGCGCCGACGTGCCTTTGGATATGTTAATGATGACATGGCATATGGGAGGCCGTTTTGACGAAGGCTATCATGCCACTGATTTAATTACTGAAGTTTTAGGAGGAGGTACTTCTGCAAGATTATATGAGCAGCTTATTAAAGTGAAACAAATTTTTTCATCTATTGATTGTTATCATTTTGGCACCGTGGATCCGGGGCTACTTGTCATAGAAGGAAAATTAGTGAAGGGCATTAGTATGGCGGTGGCAGAGAAAGCAGTGTTAGAAGAAATAGAAAAAATAAAAAATGAAATACTGGATGCCAAAGAAGTGCAGAAAGTTATTAATAAAACAGAAAGTGTGATTTGTTTTGAGGATATGAGTATTATGAATAGAGCCCATAGTTTGGCTTATTATGAATTATTAGGAGATGCGGATTTAATGAACAAAGAATTATCGATGTATCAGAAAGTAACGCCTTCTATGATTCAGCATACAGCTCAAGAAATATTCCAAGACAGTAATCGCAACACATTATATTATTATAGTAAATCTTAAATCATGGCATTAGACAGAATAGTAGCACCTGTTATTAAAGACGCTATTGATTTTAATATTCAATTGAAACCTTATCAAAAGTTTAGTTTAGATAATGGGGTAGAAGTGTATGCCTATGAGGGCGGATCGCAGGAAGTATTGCTAGTGGATATGGTGTTTTATGCAGGTAATAGTTTTGAGCAAAAAAACTGGGTAGCTGCTGCCACTAATTTTTTATTGAAAAATGGAACGAGTAGCAAAACTTCTTTTGAGATTACCGATGCCTTTGAATTTTACGGAGCACATTTAAATAGAACTTGCACCAACGAAACAGCGACCGTTACTTTACATAGTTTATCAAAGCATTTTCAAGAAGTCATTCCTATTATGGGAGAAATTATTTCAGAAGCAAGTTTTCCTGAAAAAGAAATTGCCATTTTAAAACAAAATCAAATTCAAAGGTTGCTTCTGAATTTAAAAAAAGGAGATTTTATTGCCAACAGATTAATTGATGAATATTTATTTGGTTTTGAGCATCCTTATGGAAAATACTCTGTAGAAAAAGATTATAAAGACATTAATAGAGAAGACCTTGTTTCTTTTTATGATAAGTATTATTTAAATGGGAAATGTGTAATTTTTATTGCAGGTAAATTCCCCTCTACGATGGAAGCATTGCTGAATAAGCATATTGGTCAGCTCCCTTTAAATAAAAAAGATATAAAAGAGCAAGCACATCCTATTATATCTGCCACAGAAAAAAAATATAGTATTGTAAATGATGCAGCTTCAGTGCAAGGCTCAATTCGTTTAGCCAGACATTTTCCGAATAGACATCATCCCGATTTTCCAGCAGCACAAGTGCTCAATAATATTTTTGGAGGATTTTTTGGATCTAGACTCATGAGTAATATTAGAGAAGATAAAGGCTATACCTATGGTATACATAGTTATTTACAAAACTATAAACATGCAGGGGCTTGGATGGTCAGCACCGATGCAGGTAAGGATGTTTGTAAAGCCACTATGGAAGAAGTGTATAAGGAAATGAAAAAGTTAAGAGAAGAACCTGTGGGAGAAGAAGAATTAAAACTGGTTAAAAATTATATGTTGGGTGCATTACTAGGTGACTTAGATGGACCCTTTCAAATTATAAGCCGCTGGAAAACCTATTTATTAAATGATTTAACGGAAGACTATTTTTATAATACCATTAAAGTGGTGCGTTCTGTGGGTCCAGAAGAATTACAAGCCCTTGCTCAAACCTATTTAAAGGAAGAGGACTTCTATGAATTAGTGGTCTATTAATAGTCTATTAGTGTTCTATTAATGTTCAATTGGAGGATTTTTACGCTACCATTTATCCTTTCCTATTTTCGTTCATAAAATTATTATTTATATAATATATTGTAAATCAATGTATTGCATTTTTTATGATTAAAATTATAGTACTATGTATCACATAGTACTATAAAAATACCTAGTTTTGTGTTTCAAATTAATTCTTATGGATATTCAAAACACACAAAGTCAGATGCGCAAGGGCGTTTTGGAGTTTTGCATATTGTCCATCATTCAACAAGGGGAGGTTTATCCAAGTGATATTGTTGAGAAAATGAAGCTGGCCAATTTGCATATTCTAGAAGGAACCCTGTATCCTTTGTTAACGCGTTTAAAAAATGCGGGCCTCTTAAATTATCGTTGGGTAGAAAGTATTAGTGGTCCACCAAGAAAATACTTTGTGATGACGGATGAAGGCAAAGCAGCCTTTGGCGTTTTATTACAAACCTGGAAAGAAATGGCTACTGCGGTGGATCAACTTACAGAACAAAAAACAAATACTGCTGAAAATAGTAATCAAGCAGTTTCTTAAATCTACATTTTAAAAAATATTTTATGAACAAAGTAATAAATATCAATTTTCAAGGCCGCATTCTTCCTATAGAAGAAATGGCGTATGAAACATTGAAACAATATATAGAGTCGCTTCGTGTTTATTTCGCCAACGAAGAAGGACGCGATGAAATTATTAATGACATTGAATGTCGTATTGCTGAATTATGTGAAGAACGTTTGAAAAAAGGAACGGTATGTATAGCAGTAGGCGATATCGACTTAATTATTGCAAGCATTGGTCGTCCTGCCGATTTTGAAGCCCAAGATGGATTTGAAGCTAGTGCAAGTCAATCTGGGCAAAGTACAAATCAAAATAATTATCAGAATAATAATCAGAATACGAGTGGCGGTAGTTACTCCAATTTTGATTCCTCAAACAATAGACCTAAAAGATTATACCGCGACGAGCATAATAAAGTATTGGGCGGGGTGTGTAGTGGTATTGCCAACTATTTTGGAATAGAGCCATTGGCAGTGCGCATTCTATGGTTCTTCTTAATTGGCGTAAACATACTGGGCTATTTAATATTATGGATTGCAGTACCCAGCACTTCTGTTAAAGTAGTGGGGGGTGTGCGTAAAAGATTATTTAGAGATATTGATAATAAAATAATTGGTGGGGTATCTGCAGGACTATCAAAATATTTTGGTATTCAAGTATGGATAGTGAGAATTTTATTTTTAATTCCATTCATTCGTTTTGTGGTGAATTTTAAGCATATGCATTTATTCCAATTTTGGGATGCACCCGATTTCCCTAATTTATTCGATATTACTTTTAGCCCAGGTGCTGTTTTTGTATACATCGTTTTATGGTTGGTTTTACCTGAAGCTAAAACAAGTGCAGATAAATTAGAAATGGTGGGCGAGAAAGTAGATTTGAATAGTATTAAAAATACCATTCAAAATGATATGGAAGGCTTTAGCAAAAGAGCGCAATCTTGGGGCAGTGATTTATACAATAGAAATAAAGGAACGAATAATTCGAATG
>CANCRC010000095.1 GCA_947380435.1 Chitinophagaceae bacterium | reverse complement strand
CAATGGTACCAAAGCTAGGCCCAGTAAAGGATCTAATAATACCTGTACAAAAAACAATAAAATAAATAGAAATGGCAATGATAAGAGAACTGTGTGCAGCAAATGTATTAGCGTTATCGGCTTTATCATTATAAATAGACAAACCCAATAAAATAATGGCACATATCCAATACAAGCTTACTCCTCTCAGCAGGAGTTTTCTTTTTTCACTTATATCAATCACATGGCCTGCATACAATGCTAAGGATACAGCAGGAATCACTTCTGCAAGTCCAATAAGGCCTATGGCAAATGGTTCTTTAGTTAATTCGTAAATCCACCAGCCCACTAAAGTGCCCATCATTCTAAGGCCCATTATAAATAAAAAGCGACCTAACATTAGATTTCTAAATTCAACCACTTTTAAAGAGGCGAAGGGGCTAATCTTAGGGGTGCTAGTTATTTCCATACTACTAAGTTAGGGTAAAGTAAAATAATGCTGTCCTTGTTCTAAATCCTTGTCAAGGGCGTCGGTGATTACTTTCAAATGTGCTTCATTGTATATAAAGTCGGCATTGGAAGCGTCAATATAAATGGTTTTAATTTGATGCTGTTTGATATAGCTTGTATAGGTCTCTTGAATTCTAAATAAATAGTCATCTGGAATGGCTTGTTCAAATTTTCTATTTCTCTTTTTAATATTTCCTTGTAATTTATTAACGGGTGCATGTAAATAAATTAAAATATCGGGCGGAGTCAATTGTAGAGAAAATACATCAAACATTTTTTGGTATAATCTATATTCTTCCTCTGGTAAATTAACTTTAGCAAACAATAAACATTTGGTAAATAAATAATCTGAAACAATCAGCTCTTGAAATAAATCATTTTTCTTAATGAATTCTTGTTGTTGCTTGAAACGCTCTGCTAAAAAAAATAATTCTAAAGGGAAGGCGTATTGTTTTGGGTTTTCGTAAAACTTAGTAAGAAAAGGGTTTTCTGCAAATTCTTCCAATACCAACTTGGCATTATAATGCTTAGAGAGTAGCTGAGATAGGGTGGTTTTGCCTGCTCCAATATTTCCTTCAATGGCAATATAACGATGGTTCATAATGTCTTAAATGCTGCTTCCAAATATAGCAAGCAGATGCTTTATTCACTGCTTTTTTTATACACAACAGAAGAATCTCCACATTCTTTTAACAATACCTCGTTGGTTTTTAATAAAATAGGGTGCATATAGGCTGGGGCAATTTCTGCCAAGGGAGTTAAGACAAATTTTCTTTCTGCCATACTTGGATGTGGAATAGTTAAGTTGCTTGAGTTAATAATTTCATCATTAAAATAAATGATATCAATATCTATAATTCTAGGACCTAATGGGGTCTCTCTTTTTCTACCTAGGGCTATTTCAATCTTTAAAATTTCTTCTAAGAGCTTCTCTGCTCCTAATGCAGTTTCTAATACTAATGCTTGATTTAAAAAAGCAGGCTGTTCTTTTAATCCCCATGCTTCCGTTTCATATATAGAAGAACTGGCTGTTATGCGACCACATTCTATGTTTAGCTTATCTATGGCACCAGCTAAGTTTGCCATTCGCTCACCCATATTGCCACCTATCAAGAGGTATACATTGTTCATAAGAAGGATTCTAAAAGTAGCCCAAATATCCATAATTTTACAGCGCCTCCCTATTTTAAATGCTTCTATTTTTATACTCATTTATATAGCGCTTCTAAAAATCAATATCCCATTTTCATGAAACAGTTTTTTAAGACCTTTTTTGCCTCCTTATTAGCGCTAATTATTTTTAGTGTAATAGGTATTGTGTTATTAGTATCCATTGCGGCTGGTTTTTCTAAAGAAGAACAAAAACTGACTGCGGCTAATTCTGTATTAGTGATAGATGTAGCAGAAAATTTTGAAGAGCAAACAAAGTCCGATGCTATTTCTGAAATTCTAAGACAAAGAAAAGGGAAGTCTCCAAGCTTGTCACAATTAATTGGTTTAATTCAAAATGCAAAAAAGGACACTGCTATTAAAGGTATATATATTAAGTGTGCGCAAAATCCAAATGGATATGCTTCTTCTGAAGAAATAAGAACCGCCTTACTTGATTTTAGAAACTCCAATAAGTTTATTATTGCTTACGGTGAAACCATTACACAGAAAGGCTATTGGATTGGCAATGTGGCCAATCAAATTTATACCCATCCGCAAGGGGGGCTTGAGTTTTCTGGGTTTTCTTATGAGACTATGTTTTTAAAAGGTTTATTAGATAAATTAGAAATTAAGCCTCAAGTATTTTATGCAGGTAAATTTAAAAGTGCTACAGAGCCTTTCAGGTATGTACAAATGTCTGAGGCCAATAAATTGCAAACTTCTGTTTGGTTAAATGCACTGTATACAAGTTTTATTCAAGGTGTAGCCGATACAAGAGGTTTAGAAGTGGCTAGTTTGAAAGCATTGTCTAACGATGGCAAAATTCAATCCGCCAATGATGCGCTTCAAAATAATTTAGTGGATGGCTTATTATATGATGACCAAGTAAAAAAATTAATTGCCAAAAAAATTCATGTTACTAAGCCCCAAGATATTTCGTTTGTATCTATTAACGATTATGCAGCCACTGTGGCTTTAAGAGGAACTGGCAAAGGTAAAATTGCTATTATTTATGCTAATGGTGATATTGAAATGGGAAAAGGAAGTAACGATGCTATTGCAAGCGATGATTATAGAAAGTTATTGCAAGAAATAAAAAATGACGCCTCTATTGATGCGGTAGTGTTAAGAGTGAATTCTCCAGGAGGTAGTGCCTTAGCAAGTGATATTATTTGGAGAGAAATAGAATTATTGAAAAAAGAAAAACCAGTAGTGGTGAGTATGGGTAACTATGCAGCCTCTGGTGGTTATTATATTGCTTCTGGCGCCGATTCTATTTTAGCAGATGCCAATACCATTACAGGTTCTATTGGTGTATTTTCTGTTATTCCTAATATAGAAGGCTTTATGAAAAATAAGCTAGGCATTACTTTTGATAGAGTGAAAACTAGTCAATATGCCGATGTACCTTCTACTACTAGAACCATGAATGCTACAGAAGAAAGGTTTATGCAATCAAGTGTGGATAGTGTGTATGCTTCTTTTAAATCTCGAGTAGCACAAGGCCGTAAAAGAAGTATTGAATATGTTGACTCCATTGCACAAGGTAGAGTTTGGATTGGATCCGATGCAGTGAAAGTAGGTTTAGTGGATAGAATAGGTAATTTAAATGATGCTATTGCAACTGCTGCAAGAATGGCTAAATTAAAAGGCTATAGCACAAAGTCCTATCCTGAATCAAAATCATTTATTGAAGATTTGATTAGCGGATACGAGGACAACATCAAAACCAAGGCTATTAAGGAAGAAATAGGAGAAGCGCAGTGGCAGGTATTACAACAAGTCAAAACAGTTAAACAAATCATGGGTAAAACGCAAGCGCGAATGCCTATCTTTGTAGTGAATCATCCATAGTTCTATGCGTCCATATAGTCAATTAACGGCCATGTTAGCTATTACCAAGGCTAGCCTGCGCTCCATATTTAGAAGCCCTTCAGCAGTTATATTTAGCATTGCCTTTCCGCTTATTTTTATTTTAGTATTTGGCTTTTTAAGCAGCGGTGGTAATATTAATGTAACGGTGGCCATGGATCATCGCTCCGATACTTTGAATCCTGTGTATGCCGCTATCAAACATATACCTGGTTTTAATTTTTTAGAAGGCGATTCTACAAAAATTAAAAGTGAATTATCTAAGGGCCGTTTAACCGCACTTATTTCTATTCAAAAAACGAATAATGTAAATACACCTTATACTATTAATTTAACAAGTTCTGAAGCGGCTAATCCACAAAACATACAATTAGTAAAATCTATTTTGAATGCGGTAATTAGTAAGTTGAATCAAGAAAATTTTGTAAACACGCCTACGATGGCAGTGGTGAATAATAATGTGCAACAAGTACCAGGGCGTATATATAGAACCATTGATTTTGTATTACCTGGTCAACTAGGTTTTTCTTTATTAAGTGCAGGTGTATTTGGGGTGGCCTTTTTGTTTTTTAATTTAAGACAGCAGTTAGTTTTAAAGAGATTTTATGCCACACCCATTCGAAGACTATATATAATTTTAGGGGAAGCCTTAAGCCGTGTGCTGTTTCAATTAATTACAGCTATTATTATTATTGGTATTGGTCACTTTGCTTTTAAATTTACTTTAGTGCATGGCTGGATAACCTTTGCAAGTATAATGGTATTAAGTTTTATAGCCTTAATATTATTTATGGGTTTTGGTTTTATAGTTAGTGGAGTGGCTAAAAATGAAAGTAGTATTCCTCCCTTTGCCAATTTAATAACACTGCCTCAATTCTTATTAGCAGGTACTTTTTTCTCTATCGATAACTTTCCCACTTGGATGCAACCTTTCTGTAGAATACTACCCCTGACTCATTTTAACAATGCCATGCGTAATATTTCTTTTGAGGGAGCTAGTTTACTTTCAGTATGGCCCGATATATCTTTTTTACTTATTTGGATTGTAGTAGTGTATGGCATTGCCTTTAAAATATTTAAATGGGAATAATGAAGTACATTAAATTAATTGTAATAAGTGTTGTTATTTTAAGTTTACTTATTACAGGTATATCACTACTATTCCCTTCAAAAGTAATTGCTTCAAGAGCGGTGGAGGTAAATACCAGTGCAGCAAATATTGCTTATTTCACCTCCGATTTAAGTCATTGGAACCAGTGGATGAGCGATTGGAAAGAAAACAAAGTGGTATTGGCAAATAATACAGCCCATATTGGTACGCAAACAGTTCGATTCATTGATAAGACTGCTAATAAAGTAAATTATGAATGGATTGCTACAGGCCAAAGCCCTTATTTAGTAAGCTTTGAGTGGACGCTATTAAAGGATAGTACTTATGTGATACACTGGTCCTTTGAGCAAAATGTAAAATGGTATCCTTGGGAAAAATTCCAAACTTTATTAAACGATAAAGTATTGGGGGCTAAAATGGAAATTGAATTACAGCATTTACAAGAAGCTATTAATTCCCCATCCATCCATAAATAAATAATCTTGTAGTAATTAAAGTTGCTTCGAAATATTAAACTTAAATGAAAGAGTTTAGTTTTATTATACAGTTTTATCTCTTTCAATTAAATATTGAATATTTCTTTTGATTCCTTTTAATTTAGATCTCAGTAAAGGTGATTTTGAAAACCTTTCTTTAAATGTGGTTTCTTCTATTTGAAGCCAAGCCTCCTTATTCATTGCAAGTAGCCCAGTCAGTGGTTTGAATGCATCTTCCGTATGTGCTTTGCTAAATCTATTCCAAGGGCAAACGTCCTGGCAAATATCACAACCAAAGGCCCATCCCTTATAGTTTCTATCAGTAGAAATTTCAGAAGCTTTTAATTCAATGGTGAAATAACTTATGCAATGATTTGCTTCAATGGTTTTGTTCGGCAGTATGGCCTGTGTAGGACAGGCGTCAATACATTTAGTGCAAGTACCGCAATAATCTTTTGCAATGGGCTGGTCGTATACTAAAGGAAGATCCACAATTAAAGTTGCTATAAAAAAGAAAGAGCCAGCTTTAGGTTGAATTAAATTTCCATTCTTACCAATAAAGCCTGCGCCTGAAAGTTTAGCCCATGTTCTTTCTAAAACAGGAGCAGAGTCTACAAAACCTCTTCCTTCAATGGGGCCTATTTTTTTTCTATAGGTATCGAGTAAATTAAATAATTGCGTTCTAATCAGTTCATGGTAATCTTCTCCCCATGCATATTTTGCAATTTTAGCATCTTGCGTATTTGCTTCCTTAATGGAATTTTCGTCGGGGTAATAATTTTTTAAAAAGGTAATCACCGACTTCGCACCGGGCACTAATTTTCTTGGATCAATTCTTAGATCAAAATTATTTTCCATGTAGTGCATGTCTCCATGAAAACCTTTTTCTAGCCAGGCTTCTAATATTTTTGCATCTTCAGGGAGTTCCTTTGCAGCAGCAATACCACAAAAGTCAAAGCCCATTTTAATGGCTTCTGATTTAATGAATTCGGTATTTGAAAATTCGTTCAAAGCTATTATTTCAATATTTTAATGCTAATAATTAGGCATGTAAAAATAGCAGAAAAACCTTGTCAAAACTGACTTTTATGCCGTTTTACTTGTTTATTTATGCCATTATAACTTATATCATAGATTGGCGCTGCTTTTGAACATACCTTGTTATAAATAAACAAGATTATGAATTTAAGTCAATATACTATTAAAGCACAGGAGGCCATTCAAGCGGCACAACAATTAGCGTATAATAATAAGAATGCGGCTATTGAAACCCTGCACTTATTAAAAACAATTTTATCTGACAAGGACAGCTCCACTGAATTTCTTTTAAAGAAAAATAATTTGAATCCTCTTTTATTAAATCAAAAAGTGGACGCGCTATTGCCTGGTTTGCCTAAGCAATTAACTGGAGAGCCTGCCACCAATGTAAGTAGAGATTTAAATAGCGTTTTATTAAAAGCCAACGGAGCACTCAAAACTTTTGGCGATGAGTTTGTAACGGTAGAACATTTATTAATTGCTATTTTACAAGTGAATGACCTTGCTTCTAAAACTTTAAAAGATGAAGGGTTAACTGAAAAAGGTTTAGTCACTGCTATTAAAGAATTAAGAAAAGGAGAGACGGTGAGTTCGGCTACGCAGGAAACACAGTTTCAGTCTTTATCTAAGTATGCAAAAAATTTAAATGAACTTGCCAATAAAGGAAAATTAGATCCAGTGATTGGTCGCGATGAAGAAATTAGAAGAACCTTACATATACTTTCAAGAAGAAGCAAGAACAATCCCATTTTAGTTGGTGAGCCTGGTGTAGGTAAGACAGCTATTGCAGAAGGCTTGGCCATGCGTATTGTGAATGGTGATGTGCCAGATAATTTAAAAAGTAAAATTATTTTTGCTTTAGATATGGGGCAATTAATTGCAGGGGCTAAATACAAAGGGGAATTTGAGGAAAGATTAAAAGGAGTGGTGAAAGAAGTAGCAGATAGTGATGGGGAAATTATTTTATTTATAGATGAGATACATACCCTAGTAGGCGCTGGAGGAGGAGAAGGCGCTATGGACGCTGCCAATATTTTAAAACCAGCACTTGCAAGAGGAGAATTAAGAGCCATAGGTGCCACTACCTTAAATGAGTATCAAAAGTTTTTTGAAAAAGACAAGGCCTTAGAGCGTCGTTTTCAAAAAGTAATAATAGATGAACCCAATAAAGAAGATGCGATTTCTATTTTAAGAGGTTTGAAGGAAAGATATGAAACCCATCATCATGTAAGAATTAAGGATGAAGCCATTATTGCAGCGGTGGAATTATCGAGCAGGTATATTACCGATCGTTTCTTACCAGACAAGGCCATTGATTTAATTGATGAGAGTGCGGCTAAGTTAAGATTAGAGATGAATTCAATGCCAGAAGAGTTAGATACTTTAATTAGACAAATTAGACAGCTTGAAAT
>CANCRC010000094.1 GCA_947380435.1 Chitinophagaceae bacterium | reverse complement strand
AAGCCTTTGGAAAGCCAAGTTCTACCACTTTCTTCATGCTTAGGAATAATCACTTCATAACCCAGGGCCGTTAATAGTTGAACTGCTTTAATACCAATAGGTGCATCGTTGTAATTCGTGAATTCATCGCAAAATAAATACACTGTTTTTATAGGACTTTCAGGGGCTGTATAATTTTTTTTGTACCAAGCTTCTACAGTTTGCAATGATATACTTGGCATAGAACGCTTCAATGCAAAACCTGATACTAATTTAACTAAACTTCCTGTAATAAAATTACCTACAAAGGCATTGTATAAATTAGGTACCATGGATCCTAGTTTTGCAGCCGCTGTAAAATTAGCTATAAGCCTTGCTCTAAAAGGAACGCCGTTGGCATCATAATAATGTTGCAAGAACTCCGCTTTTAATTTAGCCATATCCACATTCGAAGGACATTCACTTTTACAAGCCTTGCAACTTAAACACAAACTCATCACTTCATAAATTTCTTTATGATCGTATCTATTTTGTTTATCGGAATGTGTTAAAAATTCACGAAGTATATTGGCACGGGCACGGGTGGTATCTTTTTCATCACGAGTGGCCATAAAGGAAGGACACATGGTACCTCCCGATAAATGTGTTTTTCTACAATCGCCCGATCCATTGCACTGTTCGGCGTGTTGTAAAATATCTTGTTTATGAAAACGAAATATAGTTTTGAATTCAGGCGTTAATTGTCCTGGCTCATACCTCAGCATCGTATTCATAGAAGGGGTATCAACAATTTTATTGGGATTAAATAAATGCTTGGGATCCCAAGTGTTTTTTACTTGTTTTAATAAAGCATAATTTTTCTCCCCCACCATTTGCTTAATAAACTCCCCTCTTAAACGGCCATCTCCATGTTCCCCACTTAAAGAACCATTGTATTTTTTTACAAGCGTAGCTACTTCCTCTGCAATGGTTCTAAATAATTGATTTCCCTCTTTGGTTTTTAAATTAATAATAGGACGCAAGTGAATCTCCCCCGAACCCGCATGAGCATAGTGCACTGAATAAAGGCCATGCTTTTTTAATATCTCATTAAAGTCACGAATATAATTAGGTAGGTCTTCTACATCTACAGCAGTATCTTCAATAACGGGCACTGCTTTTTCATCTCCTGGTAAATTACTTAATAAGCCTAGGCCTGCTTTTCTTAAAGCCCATATTTTTTTAGCATCGGCTCCATACAATACAGGAAAATGATAGCCCAAACCTGCAGCGCGCATATCGGCTTCCACCTTACTCGTTAGCTCCAAAATTTCTTCTCTAGTTTCTTTTACAAATTCTATGACTAAAATGGCACCAGGGTCGCCTTGTACAAAAAACCTATTCTTAGCTTGTTCTGTATTTTCTTTGGTACACTCTAATATATAATGGTCAATCAATTCACTAGCACTGGGCTTGTATTTCAAACCAATTAAATTCGCATGCAGGGATTCATCTATACTATTAAAGTGCACACATAATAAACCTACTTCTTTAGCAGGGGCAGGTACAACATTTAATTTTATCTCTGTCATAAAGGCTAAAGTACCTTCCGAGCCTGCAATTAAATTACAGAAATTAAAATGGGGACCTCCTGCCGTAAAGGGATCGGCGTCTATTAGTATATCCACCGCATATCCTGTATTTCTTCTTAGTACCGATTTTTTAGGAAACTCTTTTCTTATCTCTACCTGGTTGTCATAGTTACTAAGTAAACTACGAACCGATTTATATATACTGCCCTCTAGTGTATTCAATTCGCATTTTGTGTGAAATTCATCGGTAGATATACTGTTAAAAACTGCTTCTGATCCATCACTTAAAAAAGCTTTCACTTCTTTTAAATGTTCTCTGGTACTTCTATACACTACTGAATTGGATCCGCAAGAATTATTACCCACCATGCCGCCAATCATGGCTCTATTGGCAGTAGATGTTTCTGGACCAAAAAATAAACCATGTGGTTGTAAAAATAAATTTAATTCATCGCGAATTACACCTGGCTGCACGCGCACCCAGCCTTCTTCTTTATTGAGTTCAAGAATTTGATTGAAATGTTTAGAGACATCTACTATAATGCCATTACCCACTACTTGTCCTGCTAAAGAAGTGCCCGCCGTTCTTGGAATTAAAGAAGACTGATGAGTAGATGCAAAAGCAATGAGCTTTGAAATATCTTGCTTGGTTTTTGGAATGGCTACAGCTAGCGGCAGCTCTCTATAACTAGAGGCGTCCGTTGCATACAAAGTCCTGATCATTTTATCGAAAAAAAGATCCCCTTCCAATTGTTTTGCAAGTTGCTTCAAGTTTTCCTTCATATTGCTTCATTCAACTTCGCAAAAATACTAAATAAAACACTAAGGCTTAAATTAGAAACCCCATTAAACTAGAGTGAATTACCAATTTAATGTTTTCAAATAAGCTGCGTCATCTTTAGCGCAATCTAATTCGGTGGTTCCTGTATAGGCTTCTTGTTCTACGATATAATATTTTACACCTTGGGCAGCTGCCTGAGGTAATAAAGATTTATAATTAATACTGCCTTTACCAATAATGCAAGACTCAATACCAGTAGCTGTTTTAGCTAAATCTTTTACATGCACTAATTTGAAACGGTTAGGGAATTTTTTCATGTAAGCGATAGGATCTACGCCAGCAGCCACTGTCCAATACATATCCATTTCAAAATCAACCGTATCTGGGTTGGTAGATTTCATCATTAAATCTTGTGGTACTATACCATCCATTGGTACAAAAGAATAATCGTGGTTATGGTAAGCAAAACGGATGCCATTTTTCTTTGTAATTTCTCCGCAAGCATTAAACTCATCAGAGAATTGTTTGAAATTATCAATTGATTTTTGCGCTCCTTTATGTGGACATATTAAATACTTCATTCCAATCTCAGCTGCTTGAGCTGCCTTGCGTTCAAAGTCCTGCGTATTGTTGCAATGAGATGAAACCATGTTCATTCCTAAATCATCTAATACTTTTTTCAACTCTGTATTTTTCATTCCCCAAAAAATTCCCTTATCTCCTTCAAAGCCTTCTATTTGTTTAAAACCAGATTTAGATAAATGTTTTAAAACACCTATAGTGTCTTTATATAAAGCTTGCTTCACTGTCCATAATTGAATACCAAATGGATTTGATTTTCCAGTCATCGCCATTAATTCCTTACCAAATGGCATGCTTAATGCTGCACCTGCTAATGCCGTTTGACGCAGGAAGTTTCTTCTTGAATTGTTCATATAATCGTTTTTAAAGTTCAATAGTTAGTTCAGTTAATAAAAGTAGCAATACGAATGCAATTTTCTACTGCACCGTTTCAGATCCAATTTGAAAGTTTAATTTAATAGAGTAACTACTCTATAGCTATATTAAGTAGCCCAAGCTTTATCTCCTTTTTTATAAGGTACAGTGCCTTCATATTTACCAGGTACTGCGATATAGCGTAAAGCCTTGGTAGCGCCTACTTCAGAGCTAAAGAATCCCCAAAGGGTTAATTCTTTTAACATAGTAAAGTAATGCTTGGTCTCATCTGGCTTCTTGGTTTTTTGAAACGCTGAAGCTTCTTTGTCTAAGTCTACTAATAAGCTATGGCGCTGTTCTGCAGTAACCTGCATAAAAGTTTTACCATTCGCTTTAGTAGAAGCTTCATTTAATTTTTTCATGCCAGCCATAAAAGCAGTTTGGTCTTTTGCTTCATAACAATCTTTTACAATCACTGTCATAAACTCACCCACTTTTGCTTCTTTGGCACCAGGTGTATCTGTTGCAGGTAAAATAGTTTCAGCAATTTCATTTAAAAATGAAATATCGTCTTGTGAAAATTTTAAACCCGTTGCACCAGTAGTACAACCCGATAAAAAAGCTTCTGCACCTAAAACGGTTCCTCCCATTATTAGGGCTACTCTTGATAAGGCTTCTCTTCTATTCATCATAAAATAGTATTTAAAATATTATAAATTATAAGTTTCCTTTTTTCAATTCATTCACTGCAAATTCTGCAGCGCGAGCTGTAAATGCCATATAAGTTAAAGAAGGGTTCACGCAAGAAGAACTTGCCATGAAAGCTCCATCTGTTACAAATACATTCGGTGCATCCCAAACTTGGTTGTTACCATTTAAAACAGATGTCTTAGGATCTCTACCCATACGCGCTGTACCCATTTCATGAATACCGCGTCCTGGTGTACCATCACCATCATGAGAAGTAACATTTTTAACACCTGCTTTTTCTAACATCTCTTGCGCATCTGCAAAAATATCTTTGCGCATTTTTTTCTCGTTCTCTTTTAATTCGCAATCAATATTTAAAACATTCAATCCCCATTTATCTTTTACTGTTTTGTCAAGTGTTACTTTGTTGGTTGGATCTGGTAACATTTCGCCAAAGCCTCCCATACCAATAGTCCAGTTACCTGGTTCTGTTAAAGCGTCTTTATAATTTCCACCAATAGCGAATTCTGCAACATCTCTTCTCCAGTTTTGACGAGAACCACTTCCTTGGTAACCAAAGCCACGCACATAATCGCGTTTATCATCTCCTACATTTCTAAAACGAGGAATATAAAATCCATTCGCACGACGACCAAATGTGTATTTATCTTCATAGCCTTCTACTACACCACCAGCGCCTACGCCTAAATGGTGATCCATTAAGTTTTTACCTAAAGCATTGCTGCTGCTACCTAAACCGCCTTCCCAAACATCGGTAGCAGAGTTCATTAATAACCAAGTACTATTTAAAGTAGAGGCATTGACAAAAATAATTTTTGCACTGTACTCAATAGTTTTATTCGTTTCTGCATCTAGTACAGTAACGCCTGTTGCACGTTTTTTATCTTTATCATATTTAATTTCAGTAACAATACTCCAAGGTCTTAAAGTTAAATTACCCGTTGCCATTGCAGCTGGTAAAGTAGAAGACTGTGTACTAAAATAGCCACCGAATGGACAACCCAACCAACATTTATTTCTAAACTGACAACCAGGACGACCTTCATGCGGCACTGTAATATTCGCAGTACGACCTATAATTAAATGACGAGATCCTTTATATACTTCTTTTAATCTTGCAGCTACATCTTTCTCTACGCAGGTTAAATCCATGGCAGGTAAAAATTGTCCATCAGGTAAAACAGCTAAACCATCGCGGTTACCACTAATACCTGCAAATTTTTCTACATAATCATACCAAGGTTCAATTTCTTTATAACGCACAGGCCAATCCACACCATGACCATCTTTTGCATTGGCTTCAAAATCTAAATCGGACCAACGATAAGATTGACGACCCCACATTAAAGAACGACCTCCCACATGATATCCTCTAAACCAATCGAAACGTTTTGTTTCCACATAAGGACTTTCTTTATCTGAACACCAATAATCTAAATTAGTTTCGTTCAAAGGATAATCTCTTTTTAAAACAGGATAGTCTTTAATCATTTCCTGCGTGCGTGTGCCACGATGAGGGTAATCCCATGCTTCTTTATCTGCGTTTACATAATCTTTAATGTGTTCAATGTTTCTTCCACGCTCTAACATTAAAACTTTTAGTCCTTTCTGTGTAAGTTCTTTAGCTGCCCATCCCCCGCTAATGCCCGACCCTACTACAATTGCGTCGTACTGTTGACCTGCCATATTTTATTTTTTATTTTTTTAATTATTTTTCTTTCTACCTATTCTTAGTTAGCATTTCAGCTTTATTAAACATCACAAATTTTAATGGCTGCTGCTAAAGAAGCCATGGGGTCTTTGTCAGCAGGAATAAATTCTTGTGCTACATACCCTTTATAGCCAGTTTTTAAAATGGCGCGCATAATGGCTGGATAATACAATTCTTGTCTTTCATCAATTTCATTTCTACCTGGCACACCGCCTGTATGATAATGACCATAATACTCATGATTGGTCCTGATAGAATGAATAATATCTCCTTCATCAATTTGCATATGATAGATATCGAATAATAATTTGAAATTAGGAGAACCTAATCGCTTGCATAATTCAACACCCCAAGAAGAACGATCACACATATAGTCCTTGTGGTCTACTCTTGAGTTTAATAATTCCATTTGAATCATTACACCTCTTTTTTCAGCAAGAGCCATAATTTTTTTCAAGCCTGTAACACAATTATTCAAACCTGTTTCATCATCCATGCCTCTTCTACTTCCAGAAAAACAAATTAAGTTGGTGTAGCCTGCATCTGCTACATAATTAATATGTTCTATATAATTTTTTACTAATTTATCGTGGTATTGTAGAGTATTAAAACCTTCTGTTAAACTAATCTCTGCGCCATTACACATGGTAGAAATAAGATTGTTTTCTTTTAAAATTTTCCATTCAGAAGGACCTACTAAGTCCATGCCCACCATACCTAGTTGCTTAAAATTTTTCGCTAGTGTGGCTGTGGGAATGCTGTCGTAGCACCACCTGCAGGCAGAATGTTGAATGTTTCCTTTGAGCGGCTGCGTGGCGTCTTGATTTTTCACTGCGGCTAAAATATTAGAAGGTAATACAGCACCTGTAGCAATTGCTGCAGACCCTGTTAAAACTTGTTTAATAAGCTTACGTCTGTTGACATTGGTTGACATAGCGAGTAAAGATTAATTGGTTTGATAAATATAATTTTTATTTCCTATTTTTTAGAAAGTTTTTAGTTAAAAAAGGGGGTTATTTGCAAAATAATAAGGAAATTGCTACTAGAACTGTCTGAAAGTGTTATCATGACACAATTAAACGATTTTGTACGCTAAAAAACTATCTACAATGAATAGAAAATTACGCATGGGAATGGTCGGTGGAGGTAAGGATGCCTTTATTGGAGCCATTCACAGACTAGCCGCCAATATGGATGGACTAATTGAAGTAAGCTGTGGCGCTTTAAGTATTAATCCAGAAGTCGCAGTGGCTTCAGGAGAGGCTTTGTTTCTTCCAAAAGAAAGAACCTATTTGACTTTTGATGAGATGATCAAAAAAGAAGCAGCCCTACCCGCGGACCAACGCATCGATTTTGTAACCATCGTAACACCTAACTTTGCACACTTTGCACCAGCCATGATGGCCTTGGACTATGGGTTTCATGTGGTGATTGAAAAGCCAATCACTTTTTCAATGGATGAAGCAAAGCAATTAAAACAAAAATTAGATGAAACAGGATTAACACTTTGTTTAACACATACTTATTCTGGCTACCCCATGGTCAAGCATGCAAAAGCCATGGTAAAAGAAGGTAAGCTTGGAAAAATTAGAAAGGTTTGGGTAGAATATGCGCAAGGCTGGTTAAGCAAATTATCTGAAAGAGAAGGTAATGCCCAAGCCGCTTGGAGAACCGACCCTAAAAAATCTGGAAAAAGTTCTGTGATGGGAGATATTGGAACCCATGCTGCACATTTAGCTGAATATATTACGGGTTCAAAAATTTCTGATGTATGTGCTGAATTAAACACTATGGTAGAAGGAAGATTATTAGACGATGATGGATCAGTGATGCTAAAATTTGACAACGGAGCCAAAGGTGTTTTAATGGCTTCTCAAGTAGCTGCAGGTGAAGAGAA
>CANCRC010000093.1 GCA_947380435.1 Chitinophagaceae bacterium | reverse complement strand
CCTGTGCCACAGTATAAATCATAGACTATTTCTTTACCAGTCAGTTCTGCAAATTCACGCGTTATTTGATATAATTTTTCTGCCTGCTTTGAATTGGTTTGAAAAAAAGATTTAGGACTTATTTTAAATTGGAAGTCTTCTAAGTACTCTGTGATATAGCCGCTGCCTGAATATACTTGAGGTAGTAGGTCCTGCATACTATCATTGCGCTTGGCATTAATAGTATATAATAAAGTAGTTATTTGCGGGAAGCGATCTAATAATATATTAAATAATGCTTCACGTTTTTCTTTGTCTTCATAGCCCAAAATTAAATTCACCATCCATTCTCCCTTAGTGGTGTTGCGAATAAACATATTGCGTACCCAACCTCTATGTTCTTTAATATTATAAAAAGGCATTTCGTTTTCTATTGCAAAAGCAACTACTGCTTTTCTTAAATCGTTGGTAGGTTCTTCTTGTAAATAACATTTGTCTACTTCCACTACTTTTTCAAAAAATCCTCTAGCATGAAAACCTGCTACCCCTGGCGCTTTTTCAAGCACAGTAGTATCGCCATTTTCAGCTGCCGCCTTCATGGCTTTAAACTCCGAAAAAGGAATAAACTTTTCTGTAGCAAAAGTATATTCGACTTTATTTCTATACCCTTGGGTTTGTTCTGCACCCATAATAGGTGGAATAGGCGGTAGGGCTACTTTAGCAATTCTTGTTAAATTATCTACTACTTGTTTATGCTTGTAGGTTAGTTGTTGTTCGTAAGGAAGCATTTGCCATTGACAACCACCGCATACACCAAAATGACTACAAAAAGGAGTGACTCTAATACTTGAATAAGAGTGGAAATGTTTTACAAAACCCTCTCCCCAATCGGCTTTGTTTTTTTGTAGTTGAATATCAACAATATCTCCCGGTACAGCACCTTCTACAAATATGACCTTGCCCTCTACTCTGGCTAATGCCTTGCCCTCAGCGGCATAATCTTCAATTAATACTTTTTCTAATAAAGGGGCTTGTTTAAATTTTCTCACGGAAACAAAGGTACTACCCAAGCATTATATTTAAGGTATATATTGTTATTTTTACCCAGCTTTTAAAAAGAAATAAATAAGCATTCCAATGAGAAAAATAGTATTTGCATTAATGGCCAGCCTTCTTTTACATAATGGGTTGTTAGCACAAAATAGTAAGGCCACCAACACTACGAGCGCTAAACCTCTTGGCCACTCTATTCAAATAGTTTTGAAGCCCTATCAAAATACAAAAATTTATATAGGTACCAATTATGGAAAAAATAGAGTTTTAGCCGATTCTACTTTATTAAACGCTCAAAGCGAGGGTGTTTTTGAATCTAAAACTAAATTAACGCCTGGTATTTATTTTGTAGTCTCTCCAAAGTATTCCATTTTATTTGATTTTTTAGTAGACGAAAATCAACATTTTAAAATTATTGCAGATACCGCGGCGCTTACTAAATTTCAAGTTATAGGCTCTACCGAAAATGAAATTTTTAAAGAGTATTCTAAATCTATTAATGATTTAGGTATGCAATTAAGTACAATTGAAAATAAATACAAGACAGCTACGAATGCAAAAGATTCTGCAAGCTTTAAAGAATTGTATTTAACCAAGGATAAAGAAGTAAAGGCAGCAAGAACCAATGTAATAAAGACCTATCCAAAATCAATGACCAGCTTCTTTTTAAATGTAATGCAACGCCCAGAAGCCCCAGCCATGCCTACTATCAATGGAAAATTAGATTCACTGTATCCTTACTATTATGTAAAAAATCATTTTTGGGACAATGTAGTTTTTAATGATAACCGTTTAATACGCACCCCTTTTTTTGAAGACAAGCTAGATGAATATTTTAAAAATTATGTTTCCAGAGAACCCGATTCTATTATTGAGGAGCTGCAGTATATATTAACTGTAGCTAAAACCGGTAAAGAAATTTATCCTTTCTTGCTTTTTAAATTTACCAATAAATATATTGCTCCAGAATTTATGGGACAAGAAAAAGTGTTTATACACTTGTTCCAAAACTTTTTTGCCAAAGGAGATACGGTTTTATTAAACGAGGCATCTAAAAAATCTATTACAGAAAGGGCCTATAGTATGATGGCCAATCAATTAGGTTTAGCCGCGCCTAGCTTGATTGTGAACACACCCGATAATAAAAAAGTTTCATTGTATGATCAAAAAGCGCCCTATACCTTTCTTGCTTTTTGGGACCCTACTTGTAGCCATTGTAAAGTAGAAATTCCAAGACTCGATTCTTTTTACAAAGCTTCTTGGAAAAATTTAGAAGTCAAAATATTTTCCGTGAATATTAATTTTAAGGAACTGGCTGCATGGAAAACATTTATACAAGAAAACCATTTAGAAGACTGGACACATGCTTATCAAACAGAAGAGGATTTAAATAAAGAAATTAAAGCAGGCCTACCTACGACTATTCGTCAACAGTATGATGTATTTAAAACACCTACTTTTTATTTATTAGATGCTAATAAAAAAATTATTGCTAAAAATTTAAGCTTGGAACAGTTCAACGATTTTTTACAAAACGCCCATAATAAATTGGCACCTAAAAAATAACTACTTAAAATACAGCGGCCACTACATCTCTAACCACCTTTGGTTTACCCAAGGTATAGTAATGTAAAACTGGTACACCAGCCGCTTGCAGCTCCTTGCTTTGTGCAATTAACCACTCGGTGCCTACTTGCTCACAAGCTTCATCGGTGGTGGCTGCTAACATCGCGTTTCTTAAATCAGAAGGAATATCTACATAAAAAATGTTCGGTAAAATAGTTAACTGCTTTTTATTGGTAATAGGTTTTAGTCCTGGAATAATAGGAACAGTAATACCTATACTTCTACAAGCGTCTACATAATCGAAATATTTTTTGTTGTCAAAAAACATTTGTGTCATAATGTATTCAGCACCCGCATCCACTTTATCCTTAGCTCTTTGTAAATCAAATTCCATAGAAGGCGCTTCAAAATGTTTCTCCGGATAACCCGAGACACCCATGCAAAAATTTGTCTTGCTTCCGTTCAAAATATCTTTATCTAAATATTCTCCTTTATTCAATCCTACCACTTGCTCTAATAATTCAATAGCTTGTTTATTACCATTGGGTTCTGGAATAAATGTTTTTTGATTTTTTTCGGCGTCTCCTCTTAAAACTAGTAAATTATCAATACCTAAAAATTGTAAATCAATTAAAGCGTCTTCTGTTTCTCTTTTTGAAAAGCCTCCACAAATAATATGAGGCACTGCATCTACATTATAATGGTTCATAATGGCCGCACAAATACCTACCGTGCCTGGGCGCTTACGTACATCTATTTTTTCTTCTGTGCCGTCTTCTTTTTTTCTTGTGATGGTCTCGCTGCGGTGATAGGTTACATTAATCCATGATGGCTTAAATTCCATTAAAGGATCTAAGTGTTCATATATATAAGAAATGGTTTTACCTTTTAGAGGTGGTAATACCTCAAATGACACTAATGTGTCTTTGGCATTTGCCAAATGTTCCGTAACCTTCATATTCAAATTGCTTTAATAGTGTTTGGGTTGTTTCTAAATAGAAACCTAACGCAAGACGCTATGCTGCAAAAATATATAATATTATTAAGCTATAGGTCGAAAAGCCCTATTTACCCTTATTTTTGTGTAAATTTCTATTGTGATACTCGCTATACATACCGATAAACTAATTAAGCAATACAAAGGCCGCAAAGTAGTGGACCAAGTAAGCATTTCTGTGAAACAAGGTGAGATTGTGGGCTTATTAGGTCCCAATGGCGCAGGCAAGACCACCACTTTCTATATGGTAGTAGGCTTAATAGCCCCCGATGAAGGACGTGTGTTCTTAAACGAGGAAGATATTACCAAGCTTCCTATGTATAAAAGAGCACAAATGGGATTGGGTTATTTACCACAGGAAGCTAGTGTGTTTAGAAAGTTAACGGTGGCAGATAATATCATGGCTGTTTTAGAAATGACTAAACTTACTAAAGGTGAAAGAGAATTTAAATTAGAGAGCTTATTAGATGAATTTAATTTGCATCAAGTGCGTAATAATAATGGCGATAGTTTAAGTGGTGGGGAAAGAAGAAGAACGGAAATAGCGAGAGCGCTTGCAGTGGATCCTAAATTTATTTTATTAGATGAGCCTTTTGCAGGAGTGGATCCTATTGCAGTGGAAGATATACAGTCGGTAGTAGCTCGATTAAAATTAAAAGACATTGGTATTTTAATTACAGATCATAATGTAAACGAAACGCTTTCTATTTGTGATAGGGCTTACTTATTAATAGAAGGAAAAATATTTAAACATGGCACTGCGGAAGAATTAGCAGAAGATGATCAAGTGCGTCGTTTATACTTAGGCACCAACTTTGAATTAAAACGCAAAGACTGGATTATTGAAATGGGCCAGAAAGCAAGATAAGTAAGTAATGAAAATATTTAGCCCCGCATTATCAAGATTAGCGCGCCTTCGTTATGGGCAAATTGAACATTGGGTGAATGATCCTATTTCAGCACAAAGAGAAGTCTTACAAGATTTAATTACACATGGTCAGTATACACAGTTTGGTTTAAAATATCAGTTTGCTGAAATATTTGATATTCGAAAATTTAAAGCCACTGTTCCTATTCACGAATACGAAGACCTCAAACCTTATATAGAACAAATATTAGAAGCAGAAGAAGGCGTACTCTGGAACACGCCCGTACAGTGGTTTGCAAAGAGTAGTGGTACCACCAGTGATAAAAGTAAATTTATTCCACTGACTAAAGAAAATATTGAAGACAATCATTTTCAAGCTTCCAAAGATGTGCTTACTAGTTACTATCATGTTTTACCCGATAGTGATTTGCTCACAGGAAAGTCACTAGTGATTGGAGGAAGTCATCAAGTACATCCAATCAAAGATGATATTCAATACGGTGATTTAAGTGCGGTCTTATTACAAAATTCTCCTTTCTGGGCAGGCCTTATTCGTACGCCAGAATTATCCATTGCCTTAATGGATGAATGGGAAAATAAAATTGAAAGTTTAGCACAAAGCACCATTGAAGAAGACGTCACTTCTATTGCGGGTGTACCTACATGGACCTTGGTTTTACTAAAAAGAATTTTAGAAATTACAGGTAAGGCAAACATAAAAGAAGTTTGGCCTAATTTTGAATTATATATTCACGGGGGTGTTTCTTTCACGCCTTATAAAGAACAATTTAAAAAAATCATTGGGCCCAATTGTAATTATATTGAAATATACAATGCCAGTGAAGGTTTTTTTGCAGCGCAAGATAGATTGGATGAAGAGGGTATGTTACTTTATGTAGACCATGGAATTTTTTATGAGTTCATGCCAGTTGAAGAATATGGCAAAGCGCATCCCATTACATATGGATTAAATAAAGTAGTGGTAGGAAAAAATTATGCCATTGTAGTAAGTACCAATGGAGGATTATGGCGTTATTTAGTAGGAGACACTATTCAATTTGTAAGCACAAGCCCTTACCGCATAAAAGTAACAGGTAGGTTAAAACAATTTATTAATGCTTTTGGAGAAGAGCTGATTGCAGACAATAGCGATAAGGCCATTAGTGAAACCTGCTCTGCAATGGGGCTTACCATTAAAGAATATACTGCAGCGCCTATTTATATGTCGGATCAACATACAGGTGCCCATGAATGGTTAATTGAATTTGATGAAAACCCCAAAGACCTTGAAGCCTTTACCCTTTTATTAGATAAAAACTTACAAGCAGCCAATAGCGACTATGAGGCCAAGAGACATAAAAATATTGCTTTAGGCCTTCCACAAATAACAGCAGTGAAAGCAGGTTGTTTTCATGAATGGTTGAAACAAAAAGGAAAACTAGGGGGTCAACATAAAGTACCAAGACTTTCCAATGAGCGCATTTATTTGGAGGAGATAAAAAAACTTCACTTGGCATAGAACACAACAATCTTGTTATCTTTGTATAAATAATTGATATATGAAACTACTTACCGGAAAAGTATCTATCGTTACAGGAGCAGCACGCGGCATTGGTGCAGCGATTGCTTTAAAATTAGCAGAGCAAGGAAGTCATATTGCTTTTACCTATGTAAGTGATAGTAGTGCAGAGAAGGCGAACAGTTTAGTAACTGAAATAGAAAAGCTAGGCGTGCAAGCAAAAGCCTATAAAACTAATGCAGCCGATTTTGCAGCCTGTGAAAATTTTGTAAATGATGTAGTAGCGCATTTTGGTACTGTAGATATTTGCGTGAACAATGCAGGTATTTCAAAAGATAATTTATTGTTACGCATGACTCCAGAACAATGGGATGATGTCATGAATACTAATTTGAAAAGCGTATACAATATGACCAAGCAAGTAATACGCCCCATGATGAAAGCAAAAAGCGGTAGTATTATTAATATGAGTTCTATTATTGGTATTCGTGGCAATGCAGGACAAAGTAGCTATGCAGCTAGCAAGGCTGGTATCATTGGGTTTACAAAGTCTATTGCTTTAGAAATAGGCAGTCGCAATATAAGATGCAATGCCATTGCGCCTGGTTTTGTAGAAACTGATATGACTCATTATTTAAATGAAGGAGATGCTGGAAAAGCTTTCTTAGATAAAATTCCTTTGGGACGTTTTGGAAAAGCAGAAGAGATTGCGAACACTACTTTATTTTTAGCAAGTGATTTAAGTAGTTATATCACAGGACAAGTTATAAGTGCTTGCGGTGGTTTGAATATTTAATAAAATAACTATAATTTATATAGATTGTATTAATAAAAAAGGAGCTCAAAATAATGGGCTCCTTTTTTTATTCTAGTTTATTTAACTTATTAAATTCTTGCGTCAATTTCTTTTTTCAAATCGGCATAAATACTTTCTACCGAACCTTCTCCTGTAACTGCAACTACTTTATTAAACTTTGCATAGTAAGTAGCGACCGCAGTCGTTTTATCATGGTACTCTTGAATTCTAGCGCGTATAATAGTTTCGTTGGTATCATCGCTTCTTCCCGATGTTAAACCACGGCCTAATAATCTTTTTACTAATTCTTCTTCGCTCACTTCTAATGCTAGCACCACATTAATCTCATTATTTTTTTCTTTCAATAAAGCGTCTAAGGCAATACACTGAGCGGTGGTGCGCGGAAAGCCATCAAATAAAAAGCCTTTGGCATCGGGACGCGCATCCATAAAATTTCCTACCATGCCAATGACTACCGCATCTGGTACCAATTGACCGGCGTCCATTAAACGCTTAGCTTCCATGCCTAATTCAGTTTGATTCGCAATTTCTGTTCTCAATAAATTTCCAGTACTTAGGTGCTGTAAACCAAAAGATTCAATGATATTTTCACTTTGGGTTCCTTTGCCGCTGCCCGGAGGGCCAAATAAGATTAAATTAAACATAGTCTAGGGTTGAGTTCAAAGATACAGAATTGACTTAGATGTTAATTCTGAAAATGTAGATATTGCTAAAAATTTATAAGTATCTAAACAAATTAGATGAATAGTTGTTAGTATTTTTAACATCGAAATAAGGACTATGTATAAAATCATCTGTTGT
>CANCRC010000092.1 GCA_947380435.1 Chitinophagaceae bacterium | reverse complement strand
TTTTCAAGCCTTCTCATATTGTTTGCCATAATAATAAATTTGAAAAATTAGCTAATGGACATGGTTTGATTTCTTAATAAAAACAACAAGCCCAAGGTACCAAAAATTATTGGTTGTGGTATGCTAATAAATTGTAAAATAAATATTATTACAATTAAGTATATAGGGTATAGGAAAAATAATACACCAAACAAAACAGAATCAAAAAATACAGTGCCCTTTGTTTTTTTATCTACAAACGCATACACTAAATGATAAAAGGGCTTGTTAAAATAATAAAGCGCATTTTTTTTAATGTTGGGCGCGTGGGCGGTAGGAAGAATTAATGTAGATAGTTTTGAAAATACATGGTTATTAAAATCTACTCTATCTTTCGCTGTTATTATTGGCTTGTCTTGGGTAAATATATCTAGATAAAGATTTACTCTTTTTCCTATGCCTTTAAAATTATTATAAGAAATGCCTGCAAGATGAATTTGAGGAAACAGGTTTTCCGCATGACAGCCTTGTAAAATTCTGGCGGTTCCTTTTTTAAAGGGTTGAAGCTGGTTGGTGTTTAAACAAGTTCCTTCAATAAATATTAAAACAGCTTCCTTGTTTTTTAATAGCCTTGTAGATTCTATAAAGGCGTATTCATTAAGGTGTAAAAACTCTTTACCCTCTCTTAGCCTATACACGGGGATCATGTTTAATAGTTTTAGTAAAAAGCGGTGGTGTTTCTTCGTAAAAACATCACCCCTTGCTAAAAAATGTATTCTTCGATGATATCTCGAGGCAATTATAATAGCATCTAAAAAAGAATTGGGGTGGTTGGCGATAATTAATAAAGGCCCTTTAGTATTTAATAAATATTTATTCTTTGTATTAATTTCAGCGCAAAAAAGCCATAGTGCCGCTCTAATAAAAAGTTTTAAAATATAGATCACTGTTTTTTGTATAAATATAAAAAAACCGCACCATAGTTGATGCGGTTTATACTAACTAACCCTAAAAAACAAAACCCTTTATTATCTAAGATATTATTTTGCGGCTTCTTCTGCTTTTAAAGCAATTTTAGCTCTAATTTTTGCTTCAATTTCGTTCGCCATTTCTGGATTGTCGTGTAATATGGTTTTTACCGAATCGCGGCCCTGTCCTAGCTTATTGCTATCATAGCTAAACCAGCTTCCGCTTTTTTGTATAATTTCTAATTCAACACCCATATCTATTATTTCTCCAATTTTACTAATTCCTTCTCCGAAAATAATTTCAAACTCAGCGGCTCTAAAAGGTGGGGCTACTTTATTTTTTACAACCTTTACTTTCACTCTATTTCCTATTGCTTCATCGCCGTCTTTTATTTGTGCCATTCTTCTAATATCTAATCTTACAGAAGCATAGAACTTTAAAGCGTTTCCTCCTGTAGTTGTTTCTGGATTACCAAAAACAATTCCAATTTTTTCTCTCAACTGATTAATAAAAATACAAATGGTGTTTGTTTTATTAATAGTGGCTGTTAATTTTCTTAATGCTTGACTCATTAATCTTGCATGTAAACCCATTTTACTATCTCCCATTTCACCTTCTAGTTCACTCTTTGGAACTAGCGCTGCTACTGAATCTATAACTACTACATCAATTGCGCCTGATAGAATTAAACGGTCTGCAATTTCTAAAGCTTGTTCACCATAGTCTGGTTGAGAGACTAATAAATTATCTACATCAACTCCTAATTTTTTTGCATAAGCACTATCGAAGGCATGTTCGGCATCAATAATAGCACACATACCACCTTTCTTTTGTGCTTCGGCAATTACATGAATAGCTACTGTTGTTTTACCAGAAGATTCTGGTCCGTATATTTCTATAATTCTACCTTTTGGTAAACCTCCAATTCCTAATGCGGTATCTAATCCTATTGATCCTGTTGATATAACTTCTTGTGGTTCTTGACTTCTTTCATTCATCATCATCACACTGCCTTTACCATAGTCTTTATCGATTTTATCAATAGTTAATTTTAGTGCTTTAAGTTTTTCTACGTTTGGGTTACTCATGGTTAATCGTTTTATGTTTTCTTTAATATTTATGTGAAGGTAGGGATAAATTGTTAATAAACTAAAATATTTAGTATTTTTTTACTAATTAGCTTAGTTTTTATATTAATTTATACTTATTTATGATTTAATTTATTGATTATCAATTAATTATTTATTTAGTAACAAATTTAGTATTTTTTTAAATTTAGTTTTAAAGTATTTATTTTAGCAAAAACAGGGGTATATAAAGGCATTTTTTGATTGTTTTAAAGGGAAAGAAACTGGTTTTTCTGGTTAGGTATAAAAGTAGTTTATTTTAAATTATCAGTTAAAAACCAATATGTGCATTTCTATTGTAGTATTAAGTATTAATACATTTATATAAATAAACTAATACTATTACGGCTGTGTATATCTTAATATCTTAGTTATACACTTATAAAAATTAGTTCATGCCAAGATAATTAATAATGATTAAAGACAATACCAGTAAGGATTACATCAAATAAATTATTTCATAAAAGAATATATATAATTACTATTTAATAATAATTAACAGATTATACACTGTTAATTAACGGGTATAAACTGGCTTAGTATTTTAGTAAATCAGGTTTTGAATACGAAGCCCAGAAGGTTATTCCTTTTTTATGCAGGTTTATTCACTCAAAAACGAGAGATATCCCCGAAATATTTAATTATCCACCAGGCCTATGTTAGTTTTTTATACCCCCTTTCACCGCCAATAAAGCTAAAAACTAAGTGCATACCGCATTTTACATGCTAGAAAACATTATTTTTGCCCTCCTATAATTATATATATATGTCAATTATTCAGAACATTAGAGAAAGAGGTGCTTGGATCATCTTTGGTATTATCGCAATTGCCCTTATTGCCTTTATCTTACAAGACGGTATTGGTAGAAAAAGAGGTGCTAGTGATGTATCAACTCTTGGTAAAGTAAACGGCCAGGTTATTAATAAAATAGAGTTCGAGGAAAAATTAGAACAGCAGGTACAAAATTATGCCGCCCAGGGAGTAAAAAGAGAACAGCTAATTGGTTACCTATGGAATCAAGAAGTGGACCGCTTATTATTAAAAGATGAAGAAAATAAATTAGGACTTACTGTAGGCACAAAAGAATTATCAGATGTTTTATTTGGTAACGAGTCTCCTTTCAAGCAAGAGTTCACCGATAAAACAACAGGAGAGTTTAAGGTGAACGATGCAAAACAAGCAGTTGCACAAATTAAAAAAAGCAAAAATGTTGAGCAAATTAAACAAATTGAAAAAATTTATATAGAACCTTCTATTGAAAATAGATTAAGAAATAAATACCAGGTAATGGTAGTTAAGGGTGTTCAGGTTCCAAAATGGTTAAGCGAAAAACAATACGCAGAAGCAAATTCAATTGCTAGCATTTCTTTTGTGGGTATTCCATATACTACAATTGTAGATAGCACTATTAAAGTAAGTGATGATGATGTTGCTGCTTATTTAAAAGATAACGCAGCCGCCTATCAAGTAGAAGAGGCTAGCCGCTCTATTTCTTTTGTAGGTTTTAGCGCAGCACCTTCTGGGGCCGATTCTATCGCAGCAAGAAATGATATCGAATCTTACAAACAAGATTTTAAAAACAGCACAGAGACTGCAAAATATTTAAATAAGGTAGGAACAGATATTCCTTATTATGATAGCTATATCAGCAAAAAATCTTTACAAATTCCACAAAAAGATTCTGTGTTGAACATGGGAGTGGGCGGCGTTTATGGTCCTTACGTGGATGGAAGAAACTTTACCATTGCAAAAGTATTGGGCGTTAAACAATGGCCAGACAGCGCAAGCGTTAGACATATATTAATTGCAACAGTTAATCCACAAACTGGTCAACAGGTTAGAGCAGATAGCGCCGCGAAAAAATTAGCTGATAGTATTAGTCTTGCTATTAAAGGTGGTGCCTCTTTTGAGGAAATGGTTGCAAAGTATTCTGACGACGCAGGAAGTAAAGCAACGGGTGGAAAATATGAAATGTTCCCTCAAGCAAAAATGGTTCCTAGTTTCAATGATTTTTCTTTTGACAACCCGGTAGGTACAAAGGCGGTTATTAAAACCGACTTCGGTTACCATTATATGGAAGTTTTAAAACAAACCGCTAAGGGTCCAGCATATAAAATTGCTTATTTATCTAAAACTGTAATGCCAAGCAACGAGACTATTAATGCAGCATCTACAGCAGCGGCTCAATTTGCATCTGGCAGTAAGGATGTAAAATCTTTCAACGCCAATGCGGTGAAATTAGGTAAGCAAGCTATTCCTGCGGTGGGTGTTAAAGCAAACGATTTTGATATTCAAGGAATTGGTACTGCAAGAAATATTGTAAGATGGGTGTATGAAAAAGACGTGAATGATGTTTCAGAACCATTTGAACTAGGAGATAATTATGTAGTTGCCGTAATTACTGCAGAAGAAAAACAAGGCCTAGCAGGAGTTACTGCGGCAAGACCACAGGTAGAAGGTATTATTAGAGATCAAAAGAAAGCTGAAAAAATTAAAGCAACCATTAAGGGTAAAACTTTAGAAGCTATTGCCGCCGATGCAAAAGCAATTGTACAAAGAGCCGATAGCATTGGTTTTAGCTTTGCAATGATAACAGGACTTGGAAATGAGCCAAAATTAGTGGGCGCTGCGTTTAATAAAGCATTAATTAATAAAGTAAGCGAACCCATTGCAGCGAATACGGGCGTTTATACAATTAGTGTAAATGGAATTGCCGCCAAGCAGGCGAGCCAAGATCCTAATTTCTTTAAAGATGAATTATTAGAAAGAACAAGAAGTTTAATGTTTAGATCGGCTAGCTCCTTTAAAAAAGTGGCTAAGATAGTAGACAATAGATCTAAGCTTTACTAGTACTAAATAATTTCTATGGCCGAGTTGTTTAACAATAAGGTGGCGGAAAGTGGAATACTATCCATTGATCTTGCGAGTTTACTTCCAAGCAACGAGATAATTGTGTTTGATATTAAGCCCTATTTATTTATGGAGCTAATATTAAAAGAAAAAGAATTTCGCGCTGCATTACTTACAACCGACTGGACTATTTATCAAGACAAAGTGGTGGGCATTGTTTGCTCTGCTGATGCTATTATACCCATGTGGGCTAATATGTTAATTGTATCTGCTCTTAACCCATTTGCAAAAGCTGTTTATTTTGGCAATGAAAATAAAGTAAGAGAACAACTACTTCTTGAAAATATAGGCAGCCTTAATATTAATGAATACACAGACCAAAGAGTGGTCATAAAGGGTTGCGGAGACACACCTATTGGAGAGTCGGCCTATATTGCTATTACACAAAAACTAAGACCGGTGGTAAAGAGTATTATGTACGGAGAGCCCTGTAGCACTGTGCCGGTGTATAAAAAGAAGTAAGTAAAAAAATTAAGTAAAGAGAATTTTTTAATGCGCTTCTAACCAATTTTTTCCAACACCCACTTCTGCTTCAACAGGAACACCATTAGGAAGCACCATGGCTTCTTTCATACACTTTAATATTAATTCTTTTAAGGCGGGTAGTTCTTTTTCTACCGCATCAAAGACTAATTCATCATGTACTTGTAAAATCATTTTTGATTCCCATTTTGTTTTTTTCATCTCACCATGAATTTTAATCATGGCCAGTTTAATCATATCTGCAGCAGAGCCTTGAATAGGGGAGTTGATAGCATTTCTTTCTGCAAAACCACGCACGGTAAAATTGCTACTATTAATATCTCTTAACCAGCGTCTTCTTCCCATTAGCGTTTCCACAAAGCCCAATTCTTTTGCGTTGTTAATTTGCTGGTCCATATATAACTGAATATTAGGAAACTCTTTTTTATAGTTGTCTATAATTTCTTTGGCCTCCGTTCTAGAGATGCCCAGGTTTTCTGCTAAACCAAAAGCACCTTGTCCATAAATAATTCCAAAGTTCACACTCTTGGCTTTATAACGCATTTCCTTTGTTACATCTGCTTCGTTAATACCATATACTTTAGCGGCAGTTGCTGTATGAATATCCTTGCCAAGTTTGAAGGCTTCACACATATTCGGGTCACCGCTAATAGCTGCTACAATACGAAGTTCTATTTGAGAATAATCGGCGCTTACTAGTACACGACCTTTCTCACGAGGAATAAAGGCCTTTCTAATTTCTCTTCCACGCTCTGTTCTAATAGGTATGTTTTGTAAGTTCGGATTGCTGCTACTTAGTCTTCCGGTAACAGCCACCGCCTGCGCATAGCTGGTATGCACGCGTCCTGTTTTAGGATTAATTAATTCAGGAATAGAGTCGACATAGGTAGATTTTAGTTTTGTTAACTCTCTAAAATTTAAAATGTCGTCCACAATTTTATGCTTGGCAGCCATTTTTTGTAAAACATCTTCTCCTGTTGCGTATTGACCGGTTTTTGTTTTCTTGGCCTTGGCATCTAATTTTAAAATATCAAATAAGACTTCCCCCAATTGTTTAGGAGAGGCTAAATTAAAACGAACCCCCGCTTGTTCATAAACGCGCTCTTCACTAATCTTGGCATCAACTTCTAAAACCTTACTGTATTCGTTTAAAAAATCTATATCTACTTTCACACCCTCGTATTCCATATCAACTAAAACACGCACCAGTGGGTTTTCTACTTCATTAAATACTTTTTCTACGCCACGCTTTTTAATCAAAGGCGTAAAACAATTTTTTAATTGAAAAGTTATATCGGCATCTTCTGCGGCATATTCTGTTACCTGGTCCAGAGGAGCATCGCGCATAGTGCCCTGATTTTTTCCTTTCTTGCCAATAAGAGTTGTTATAGAAATGGGCTCATAACCCAAAAACTGTGCACTTAGCAAATCCATACTGCGCCTGCCTTCTGGCTCAATTACATAATGCGCCAGCATGGTATCGAATGTTTTACCTAATAGTTCCACACCGTACCATTTTAAAACTAAAAAATCATATTTTAAGTTTTGTCCAATCCAAACAATGTCTTTGTTTTTAAATAAGGGTTCAAATAATGCCAATGTTTTTTTAGCATCTGCTTCGTTTGCAATTGGTATATAAAATCCTTCATGTTCTTTATAAGAAAAACATAAGCCCACTAATTCAACATCGTTGGCATTAATACCGGTGGTTTCTGTATCAATACAAATTTCTTTTTGCGTTAATAATTCTTTCACCAGCGCAAGTATATTTTCTTTACCCTTAATTGCCTTATAGCTATGTGGTGTATTGGCGCTGTTTTTGTTTACCACTAATTCAACCGGCAAATCTTCGTCGCCTAATTCGCTATCATCATTATCTACATCATTGTTCACACCACTATCTAAAGAGTTATTGCGCTGCTCATTATTATAATCTTCGCTATTTTTTATACCCGTTTCTTTAGCCCCTGCTTTTTTATTTTTTGTTTTTACATTCACTGTATTTCCAAACAAGTCCGTTTGTTCTTGTTTAGCAGTTGCTACATCAAAGGAACCCGCACCACCAGTTACCGAAAACTCTTCTCCTAAAATTCTTTTACCTAAGGTTTTAAATTCTAGTTCATTAAAAATTTCAGCTAGTGCTGATTTATTTTTTTCTTTTAATCTAAAATCTTCCTCATGAAAACT
>CANCRC010000091.1 GCA_947380435.1 Chitinophagaceae bacterium | reverse complement strand
GTTGCAGATTGAGCAGTAAGTACTTTTTGAAAAAAGACATTGAATAGTAGTAATAAAAGCAAAATATTTCGGTAAACTGTTGATAATCTTTTCATTTATATACAATGTGAAAGAAAGTTACAAAAAATGACTTAAAAATGGGTAGAATGATGGTGGTTTGTTGAACAAGATTTATCTTTATTAAGATTGTAACAAAGATTGGCTAGTCATTATGGATATAAAAATGGAATCAAGTTGGAAAAATGCATTGTCGGATTTATTCGAGAAGCCCTATTTTATCCAAATCACAGAACATCTAAAAGCTGAAAAAGCTTTAAAAAGAACTATTTATCCTACTGGCCCTCAAATATTTAATGCCTTTAGTTTAACGCCCTACGATAAAGTTAAAGTGGTTATTTTAGGACAAGACCCCTATCATAATCCCAACCAAGCTATGGGCTTAAGTTTTTCTGTACCCGATGGTATTAAACCACCCCCTTCTTTAGTCAATATTTTTAAAGAACTCCATAAAGATATTGGCATGCCTATTCCTAGTACTGGCAACCTAACACATTGGACAGAGCAAGGTGTACTGCTCTTAAATGCAGTGCTTACCGTAAGAGCTAATGAGCCAGCCAGCCATGCAAAAATTGGATGGACTAAATTTACTGACGACATAATGCTACATCTTTCTTTAAAAAAAACAGGTCTAGTTTTTATTTTATGGGGTAATTTCGCACAAGAAAAAATAAAACTCATAGACGGCGCTAAACATAAAATTTTAAAAGCGGCACACCCTTCCCCCTTTAGTGCCTATAATGGTTTTTTTGGTTCTAAACATTTTAGTGCCACCAATGAATACTTAGTAAAAAACAATCAAGACCCTATTGATTGGGCCATTTAATAAATATAGTATGAAGATTATAAAAAATATTATTGCAAGAGTACTAGCCATCTGGGCCTTACTGGTTTTTGCTTCTACCATGATGCTATTTTTATGGTTCTACTTATTATGCTTCATCATTCCAGATCCTTATAAAACAAGATACCATCGTCGTGTCTCTCAATTATGGATGGGCTTATTTTTATTTTTATCAGGCTGCACCTTTAGTGTAAAAGGGAAACAAAATTTTGAAGGCATGGGTAACGCCATTGTGGTTTGTAATCATAATAGCTTAATTGATATTCCTGTTAGCACACCCTTTTTACCAAGAGCCAATAAAACAATTGCTAAAAAAAGTTTTGTATATGTTCCCTTATTTGGATGGATTTATCAATTTGCCACTGTGATTGTAGATAGAAAAGACCATAATAGTCGTAAACTTAGTTTTGATAATATGGTAAAGGTTTTAGACAATGGATTAGATATGCTCATTTATCCAGAAGGAACAAGAAATAAAACTACGGCTCCTTTAAAATCTTTTTACGATGGTGCTTTCAAGTTATCGGTTGATACACAAAAACCCATTATTCCAGTGGTGCTATTGAATACAAAAAAAATACTCCCTGCAAAACCTATCTTATATTTTACCCCTGGTAAAATTGATATGCATATATTACCAGCCATTTATCCGCAAGGACATACCAAGGATAGTTTGAAGCAAGCCGTTTGGGATGTTATGGCTAAATATTACTTAGAAAATAACGGGAAAAAATAAGCTAGCATTGTACTAGTAACTTGAAGAAGAGAAGGTTCTACTTCTATTAATTTTCAAATCTCTTAATATACCCGATTTAGGGTTTACTGTAATACTGAAAGAACGATACATACCAATTGGAGTCACGTTTATAGATAATTGCCAGCAATGCATTTCACGGGTAATAAACATACTCATTTGTTGAATACTTGCCTTCGCTACGTCTACATATCCTGTTCCACCAAGCTTCCACTTAGGGGTTAAACTGAAGTCTCCATTAAAATTTAAACTAGAATAAGTTTGTAATTTAAAACCGGAATAATCGGGCTTAATCATTCTAGAAAATTGAAAGGAATAAGATATAGTTAAACTCCAAGGAATATTAAAATCGGTAAACTCTGCAGGGTTGGCTTTTACATATTGTAATTGTCTTTGTTGTTCATCGGGCGTCATAAAAGGATCTAATGGAATTTCTTTTTTCTTAGAAGCTGCGTCGTCTTTAGATTTACTTTTAAATGAAGTAGAAATAGAAACACCCCCACTAGTAATATGGCCAAACTTAAATTTAGTAGGATCAAGGTCTAATTTATTGACCCTGAAACCTTGTTTGTCATTAGCATAAGGGTCTACTGTAAAAGAAGAAGAAATATTAAACTTATCGAATAACATAGTGCGCGCATAAAAATTAAAATTGCCCAATTGAAAACTATCGGCAAGAAAATTGAAATTAGAATTGAAACCAAAGCCTTCAATTAATTTAACTTTTTTGAAATTCTCAGCAATAGTGTCTTTTTTATCTTTTACTTTCATTTCCAGCAAATTATCCAATCCAAAACTTAAACCCCCAAAGGTTCCTTCAGAATAAGCACCTCCTAAAGCACCTCCATCAAACTTAGAAAAACGATAGGTTCTTCCTGTGGTATCAATTTGAGTGGAGTAATGATAGGATCTGGCCAAGTCGGGTGAATAGTTAAAAGATATACTAGGCCTTAATTCATGACGAATAGCTTGTACGTAATCACTTTTAAATTTATAGGTGCCAAAAATTCTACTGGCCGTTCCTACACCAAAGCTTACATGTGGTGCTCTAAAAAAGCCTCTTTCATAACTGGTATCCACTTTATTTAGTTTGTTATTCCAAGACTTTGTATTTTCTTGACCAAACCATTTTTCTTCAAAGCCAATAGAAGGTGTAATAGTAATAGGCCCAAGTGATGGAAGAGAAACACTAATAGGAATACTATGCGTCGCACCCCATTGCATAGTGTCTAGTAATTTATTAATATTAAATGCTGAATCATAGAAAGACATTTGATTCTGGAAAGATCCATTATACCCTATCCCTAATTTTTCATACCATTTACCTGCGCCAACTTGGTCTTTTGATTGAAAAGGATATAAGGTTAGTGCATTAAAATTAATATTAGGTAAACTTAAATTCACCAAGCCCAAATTATTATTTTGGTTATGATTTAAGTTCACCGATAAATTATATTTATTATTCCATGCCTTATTATAACTAATGGAAGAGCTAATTTGGTTTTGATAATTCTGATAAGGGTTGTTCAATAAAAGACTGTTGTACTTCGTGCTTCCGAAATTAACATTGGCAGAAAAACTAGTGCCCGGCAAGGCCCTTGAATCCATGGAATGAGACCAATTTAACATGAAGGTTCTGCCCCCCGTGAATTCACTAGGTATATTCACATTTCTATTAAGAATTCTTGAATTTTGTAAACTCAAATTAAAATTGCCAATATATTTATAGCGTAAAATATATTTACTATTCAAATTCGCACTCCATCCACCATAAGAATAAATATTACTTCTTATGGTAGCATCAAAATTATCGCTCAACACTTTATAATAACCTAAGCCTTCAAAACCTAAACCAAAATCTTCACTAGAAGAAAATGCTGGTGCCATCATACCGGAGTGCTTACCTCTTGATAAAGGAAAAATACCAAAGGGAATACCTATAGGAAAAGGCACCCCTTCAAATTCAGGGAAGGCTGGGCCTGATACACCAATTTTATCAGTAATAATTTTAAGCTTATTGGTTCTAAAAGCAAAATGGGGCTCATCTAAATTACAAGTAGTAAATCGGGCCTTCCATGCAAAGGCTTCGTCTTTATTTACCTTTTTCATAGTGGTGGCATTAATAAAAATTTCCCCTTGTTGAAAATTGGTATTTTTTGTTAAGCCCTTCCCCGATTTCATGTTGAAATAAATAGAATCATTCACAGAAGTCATGCTACCCTCTTTGAACTTTGGATTACTTAATGGATTGCCCGTTGTATCCTTAGCTCCATAAGCTTTAATATTTTGACTCTGTTGATCATATACAATAGTAGCCGCTTCTAATTGAGAAGTTTTATATACTGTCTTGGCTTTACCATACAAAAAGAATTCTTTGGTAGACATAATCATCACTCCAGAATCTTCTGCATTATAATTAACTGGAGTATCTATACTATCTTTTGAGATTCTCAATGACCTAACAGCAATGCTATCGTTTTTCTTGGAAAGACTGTCTGTTCTAACAGAAATACTGTCTTTTTTAGGGGCCTGTATTTTGGCCTGAGCAAAAACACCCATTATGGGCATTAAAACTACTGTTAATGTTAGTAAAATGCTACCATTTACAATAGAACGCCTGTATTTTACGTTATTTTTGTGTCCTGCTATTATCACAGCAGCAAAAATAAACTAAAACAGCATTAAGGCACTGATTATGAAGCAAAATAGACTGATTTTAGCAATTACTTATAGCCTGGTAGCCCTTTTTACCCTAATTAGCTTAAGTACTGAAGCCCAAAATTCACCCAAAACCATCAAACGTATCATAATTGACCCAGGACATGGTGGTACCGATCCTGGTTCTAATGGCAAATATTCCACTGAAGCGGCTGTATCATTAGCTATTTCTCTGAAACTAGAGGAGTATATTAAGGACGCTATTCCCGATGTGGAAGTAGTGCTTACTCGTAGAACAGACATATATAATTCTGTGGTGGAGAAGGCCAATATTGCCAATGCAGCCAAAGGAGATTTATTTATTTGCATACATACTAATTCTGCTGATCCAAGAAGAGATAGAGAAATTATTGGCTACACTAATAAAACTTATACGGTAAAGAAAAAAGGAGTTAAAAGAAAAGTAACTAGAAGAGTTCCTTTATATAAAACCACCTACACCCCAAGTACAGCAAGGGGTACAGAAACTTTTATTTATAATGTTGGTAAGTCCGATCAAAAAAAGGATATGGCCAATGAAGCAGTAGATGATGTAGTTGAAAAATTAGACTCCATTTCAGAAAAGCAAATTAAGGCCATTGAAGAAGCCGACCCTACTCGTTCAATGATGGTAAGTTTATTAACGCAACAATTTTTTCAAAGAGCTGCTAGCCTAGCGTTAACTATTGAGGAAGAATTTAAAGCAGCAGGTCGTATAAGTAGAGAGGCTAAACAAAGACAGAAAGGAATTTGGGTACTGGCTGCTGTTCAAATGCCTGCCGTATTAGTGGAAACTGGCTTTATATCTAACCCAGAAGACGAGGATTATCTCAATAGTGACGATGGTCAAAATCAAATATGCGAGGTAATTACCAAGTCCGTGCTTAGGTATAAAAATTCACTGGAAAACCAGAAAAAGACAAATGCCAATTAGCTCCCCTTTTTTAGCTAATTTTACATAAAGTTTATTTAATTCATTCAAGATGAAAGTATCAAACGAAACCAAGGTGGGGGCGCTTACCGTAATAGCCATTACCTTAATGATCATTGGATTTAATTTTCTAAAAGGAAAAACTATATTTCAACCAGGCAACTATATTTATGCAAAGTATTCCGATACAAAAGGGCTAATTGTTTCTAACCCCGTATTTGTGAATGGATTTCAAGTGGGTACTGTTTTTGAAATTGAAAATCAAAAAGATAATTTAGCTTCTATAATTGTTTCTGTTAAATTAAATGAAGCCTATAAAATACCAAATAACTCGGTAGCTACTATTCAAGATAATCCATTAGGCATAAGTAGTATTAGTATTGTACTGGGCAATGCGAATACATATATTAAATCGGGCGACACTATTAAAACGGCACCTGCAACAAGTCTATTGGGCGACTTTGTAAACACCCTATCTCCCCTTGGAGAAAAAACCAAGAATGCGATTAGTTCTTTAGACAAAGTATTAAATAATATTAATACAGTCTTAGATGATAAAAACAAACAGAACCTAGCGCAGGTATTAGAAAATTTAGCGGCTACTACAAAAAGTTTAAATAGCTCCATGGCTAATATTGAAACTATGTTACAAAAACAAAATGGTTCAGTGAGTCAATCCTTTGATAATTTAAACGCTTTTACTAAGAATTTGAACAATAATAATGAGAAGCTAAATAATATTATTACCAATTTGGATAGCGTTTCTAAATCGGTAAAAGACGCCGACTTAACAAAGACTATTAAAACCATTCAAGCAGCAGTGGCTTCTTTAAACATAAGTTTACAAAAATTGAACTCGGGTAATGGTACGGCAAGTAAATTAATGAATGATACCGCTTTTTACCACGATTTACAAGGAACACTTAAAAGTATAAATACACTCGTGGACGATGTTAAAGTACATCCCAAAAGATATATTAATGTATCTGTGTTCGGTAAAAAAGACAAATCTGCTCCATTAGATAAGCCTATAGCTGATTCTGCGCGCCATGAATAAATGGGCCTTCATCATATTATTAGCTAGTCTTTCCTCTTCTATAGTAAAAGGACAAAGCACTGCTACCTCAAAACCTAAGGATACTGTAATAGCCCAAGCTCCCCCAGTTGCAGTTGGTGGCAAACTCATTGAATTTCTTTCTGCAGAAGTGTACAATGTTAAAAAAATGGATAGCATGGACTATTTAATACTAGTAGGCCATGTAAAAATTCGTCAAGGCAAAACTTTATTATACGGCGACAGTATTATTTTAAATACCACATTAAATACATTGGAAGATTTTGGTAATGTGCATATCAATGATGCAGACAGTGTAAATATTTATGCAAACTATTTAAAATACATTGGCTCCACAAAAAAAGCATACTTACGTAAAAAAGTAAAACTCACCGATGGCAAAGGCGTTTTAACCACCGATTCATTAGACTATGATGTGAATGTTAAACTAGGCAGTTTTAAAAATGGTGGTAAGCTTGTACGCAATAAAACTGTACTTACTAGCACTGAAGGTTTATACTACGGCGAAACAAGAGATGTCATATTCAGAAAAAAAGTAGAATTAATAGACCCTGAAAATAATATTATTACCGATACACTAGAATACAATACCTATTCTCAACTTACGAATTTCATAAGCCCTTCTAAAATTATTACAGGCAGCAGGGTTATTAGTACTAGTAATGGAAATTATAATACAGGTACCAGAAAGGGTTATTTATACGATAGGTCCAATATAGACGATAGCACCTACCATTTTATAGCAGATGAAATGGCCTTAGATGACTCTTTACAAATGGGTGAATTTAAAGGCAATGCCATTTACACTTCTAAGAATAGCTTGGGCTTTGATTTAACGGCTAATAATATAAAGGCGAATAAACAAAAAAGCACTTTCTTGGCTACCGAAAACCCTCTTCTATTAATTAAACAAAAGAAAGACACTTTATATATTGCAGCAGATACCTTATACGCAGGTAAAATTTCCGATTTAAAAAGAAAAATACCTCCTGCAAGAGATGCTGTAGGCGTTATTACCGATACCACATTAAATAAATACTTTGAAGCCTATCATCATGTAAAAATATATTCCGATTCACTACAAGGTAAGGCCGATAGCTTATTTTATTCATTAAGCGACTCTACCATAAGACTTATCTCCGACCCTATTATATGGGCCAACGATAACCAAATTACAGGCGATACTATGTACTTATTTGTAAAGAATAAAAAGCCAGAGCAATTATATGTATTTGAAAATGCTTTTGCCATTAATAAAATTGATACCACTCAAAATTATAATCAGTTAAAAGGTAATAAATTGAATGTATGGTTTGAAGAAGGCGAGATTCATAAAATGAATGCCAAAGGCAATGCAGAAAATATTTATTTCCCTTTAGACAACGATAAAAATTTCATAGGAGTAAACCACTCTAACGCACAAATTATTGAAGTGTATTTTGAAAACACAGAACCTGCCAAAGTAGTTTTCAAAAACCAACTCATTGGGAAAATGACCCCTCTGAACCAAACGCCTAAAGAAGATCTAATTATTAGAGGATTTAAATGGAGAGAAAGTTTAAGACCGAAGAGTAAGTATGAACTTATGAAGCTTCCATCATTAA
>CANCRC010000090.1 GCA_947380435.1 Chitinophagaceae bacterium | reverse complement strand
ACAAATTAATTTTTATCTAAAATTCGCTCAATCGAATTTATTTCGCTAGAAGGTATGAAGTATTCATAAAATCTTTTATCGTCTTCCTTACGCACACTACTTATAAGCGAAATCTCAGACTGTGTAATAAATTGGTATTTTTCATTAATAGCGTTAATCATATCGCTTCTCACTTTTTTCTGTAGCCCCACATTTTTATCCTTAATACCCAACACATGATTAATTTCATTAATCTCAACATTCATGCCTTTTTTAGAGTTTTTCACTAACAATGCAATAAGGGCTACTTCAGTACCCACAAAGGCCTGATTGGTAGATTTTGATTTTAATATTTTAAGTTGCGACTGTTCTAATTTTTTACTTACACTTCTATTGAATAACCAAATAGAAAAAACAAATACCGTTAATACAAAAACAATGAAAGCAACGATATAAAAATAATTATCATCTAAGCCCCATATTGGGTAGCTTAAGGCATCGAAATAATCATATGATAATTTTTTTGTGGAATAAGTCTGTTTCTCCTGGCTAAAACTAAATATGGAGTCTTTGTATAAAAAAATATCTTGATTATTCGCCCTTCTTAAAAAAAACTGATTGAATTCTGCACTTTTGGATTTATATATCTTATTTGTTAGAAAATTAAAATAGTACGCCTCATCCTGATTGATTAAAATGCACCCGCTATCTATGGCAAAAAATGAATTCGTAATATTGGCATCAACTAATAATTTTTTTGTATTGGTATTCATCGATCCTAGCTTTACCCATTTTTTAGAAACAAGGTCTAAATAATAACTATCATAAATCTTTAATCCTCTTTCACCATCTGGCCTTGCAATACCGCCATTGATAATGAATTGAAAAGGCACATACAGCTTACCTTCTTTCTTGTCAAACCAATTAAACCCATTAGAAATTATTTCGTTGTTAGTGGGTGCTATGTCCCATTCTCTGTCTAAATAATTAAAAGACCTTAAATGACCATTCAATTTCCAGAAACCATAGCCCCCATAACTGTATATATGTTTGTTCCAAATAAAATTATTGCAGTCAATATTGTAATTCATATTAACAGTAGCATCAATTCTGTGAAAAGTATAAGCTGAATCTTGTTTGTCCTCTAGTTGATAAATAAACCCCGTTTGAGATATAAAAAGATAAAGACTCTCTTTTGTCTTAATTAACTCTTGTCCATTATTTTTAAAAATAGTTTCCTCAGTTGGAATGATTTTGTTCTTACTCGATAAGAAAACCTTGCATTCAAGGTCCTTTAGGTTGGTAATTTTATCCAAAAAGGGGCTATTAGTAATTGTAAAGTGCTCTGGAAGCTCTAATAATGTGGCATTTGCCCTTAGAATGAAGACTAAAGTGAAAAATAAGATAAAAAGTATAGATTTTACGTATTTCATTGATAATCAATATTAAATTAGGTAAATAACTTATTTATTTAAACTGTTTTATGGGCTAAATATAGGAAATAACCTATTACGAAACTTAATAGGTAACTCAATTGGATATTTTATTTCTGTAAATGAGGTTCTTTTGAGCAGCTTTTGGGGGAAAGCTATGGATTTTATAAGGGAGCCGTGAAAACGACTCCCTTTTTTATTGCCCGTTCTAATTAAAGGCTAGGCTTTGTTCCAGCCCTTCTAAAAGAACTTATTCCTGCTACCCTGTATTTGGTAACAATTTGGTAATATTGGCCCGAGCCCCCTTTGGGCTCAAAATGGGACTTTTGTGATGCATTATTCAAACCTATAAAAAGCTTAATTATGGACTTTAATTCAATCATGAAAATTTTCTTACCTAAGGATAGAGTTTTCTTTCAATTATTCGAAGAAGTTGCTGAACATGTTTATGAAATGGGCATCAAATTAAAAGAAATGGTAAACGAACCAGATGCCGATGTGAGAGCTAATATTTTAGCGCAGATTGAAAACCTAGAACACAAGAACGACGATTTAACGCATACTATTTTTACCGAATTAGGTAGAAATTTTATTACACCATTTGATAGAGAAGACATTCACTATTTAGCCACCTCTTTAGATGATATTGCAGACTATATATATGCTTCTGCCAAAAAGATAAATTTTTATAAAGTGAATCCTAACGATACAGGTATACATAAATTGGCTGAACTAATTTTACAAGGAACACAAGAAACGAAGAAGGCAGTATTGGGACTTCGCAATATGAAGAATATTAAGGAAATGACAGAAGCCATGATTAAGGTAAACAGTATTGAAAATCAGGCAGACGATGTGTTTGATATGAGTATTGAAAAATTATTTGAACAAGAAAACGATTTTAAAGAAGTAATTAAGAAAAGAGAGATATACCAAGTACTTGAAATTGCAACAGATAAAATTGAAGATGTATCTAATGTAATCGAATCTATTATTATCAAGTACGCTTAATTTATTCAAGATGACTTTATTAATTATTATTATAGCCCTTGCGCTAATATTTGACTATATCAATGGATTCCATGATGCAGCCAATTCTATTGCCACTGTGGTTTCTACAAAGGTATTAACGCCGTTTCAAGCAGTATTATGGGCGGCCTTATTTAACTCTGTAGCTTATTGGATTTTCAAAGACCATGCTGTAGCCAACTCTATTAGCAAAACAGTTTACAAAGACTTTATCACTTTACCTGTAATTTTCTCAGGATTACTTGCTGCCATATTCTGGAACCTACTTACCTGGTGGTATGGTATACCTTCTTCTTCTTCACATACCCTTATAGGGGGCTTTGCTGGCGCTGCTATTGCGCATGCATTAATGATCAAAGGCATCAATTTCTCTTGGGCTAAAATTGTGGATAGCGAGACCATTTTAAAAACCGTATTATTTATTTTTCTAGCACCTATTATTGGAATTGTGATATCTATATTTATAACAGTGGTTACGATTATGCGTAATGTATGGTGGCGACTTGCTATTATATCTATTGCTACTTTACTTACAGTATTAATGTTTGATAAATTTGAAGACAGTAAAATAAAAGAGAACGTACAAAAATTTTATAGCATAGATAAATACCAAAAAGAAATTGCTACTATTAAAGGTGATCTTGTAACAAAGCAAGGCGATTCTAGCTTATTAGCTGCCCTAGCATTAAATGAAGGCAAACTAGAAAAAGCAAATATATCTTACAATCATATCCTACCTTATTTATCTGATTTTGATAACTCCTCTGCCGATAAAATTGCAGCGGTTGCCAAAGATAGTGGTTGGTTAAAAAATATAGCGGTAAGTAAATTAAAAGATGCGGTAAGAAATGCAAACGATTTTTTAGTACTGGAAGCTAAAGCTCCTGAAAATGCAGATGCCAAGGCAGAATATACCATTGCAAAAGATAAAACAGAGCTTTATAAAGCGCCTGTGAAACTATATTTAGAAGAAGGACTTTCTTTGGATTCAGCACTAATAGCTATTAACGCTATATATCCTATTGCAGATAAAAATATAGAAAAGGTGAAGGGAAAAATGACCAAATTTAATATTGAAAAAACATTTGCTAGTGAAATTGACAAAGCAGATAATTCAATTATTGTATACGGCATTATTGGGGCTTCTATTTTATTTATGATTATTTATTTTTATGTAGAGAAAATTAAAACACCTACAGCTCACTCAGTGGCCTATATGTTTAAAAAATTACAGTTATTTAGTTCTGCTGCCTTTAGTATTGGACATGGCGGTAATGATGCACAAAAAGTAATGGGTATTATTGGTGCTGCACTCATTGCCAATGGAAGCATGCAAGACTTTAGTCAATTACCTAGCTGGGTACCTGTTGCTTGTTATTTAGCCATTGGTTTAGGGACCATGAGCGGCGGTTGGAAAATTGTAAAAACAATGGGTTCTAAAATTACCAAGGTAACACCTTTAGAAGGTGTGGCTGCGGAAACTGCGGGCGCCTTTACATTATTCTTTACTGGTCAAATGGGTATACCCGTTTCCACTACGCATACTATTACAGGCTCTATTATTGGAGTAGGCGCTACTAAACGTTTAAGCGCTGTAAGATGGGGTGTAACCACCAACCTTTTATGGGCATGGGTTTTAACCATTCCAGTAAGTGGCGTACTTGCAGCTATTACATTTTATATTGTACATTATTTTTCTAAATAAATAGATTTAGTAAAATAATTTAAAAAAAATATACCCACAAAAAAGCCCCGAAGTATCGGGGCTTTTTTAATTATTAGAATGAGTGGTAATAATTTTTATTTTTTATACTTTACAAAAACTATTTCGATTGTATTGCATGAACTTTAGTTTGCCTTCCATCGATATATTCAAAACTAGTTCCATTAAAATAACCGTTCTGCTCTAATGCTACTCTTACTGGTTTGTCCCAACCCGCTAATGTATGGGTAGCATTTAACTCAATGGAATAACAGGTTTTGGCCTTCATGGTATAATCGCCAGATCCAGGTACTCCATTTTGGAAATCCCACATGCCAATAGTAGTGCCCGCTGCGTGGCCATGAAATCCAATAGGATGGGTGTATATACTTGGGTTAATACCTGCAGCCTTGGCCTTCGTTAAGGCTTGCTTTAAAATTTCATTACCCGATTTGCCGATTGCAAATTCATTGGTTAAAAAATCTTGTAATTGATTGGTCTTGGTAAAAGCAGCTTGCAAAGCAGCAGGAACTTCTTTTTCTGTAGGAAGTAAAACATAGGCCTGTTCTTGCACATCAGAATTTAATCTTAAATAAGTAATACCAAAATCTACATGTAAGAAGTCACCTGGTCTTATGACTTCATCTTTTTCATTACTTACTCTTCTTTGAATTTCAATAGAGGGATGAAACCAAGTAATTAAGCCTTTATCGCTTAATTGTTGTCTAAACCACCAAACTAGGTCTTGCGTAGTGGTTACATTAGGCTTAATCACTTTATTACTAAAACCTTCCTTTATAATTGCATGTGTTATTTTTAATAAGCTTGGATATAATTGCATTTCTTTTTCTGTTCTTGTTTCTAACCAACTTACGGCTAAAGGTTCTGCAGAAACTAGTTTTGCTTGTTCACTTGCATTTAAACTTTGCATGAATTCTACATATTCAGTATGATCTAAGCCATCGGCATGTCCATAGTCGGCAGAAGTATTAATAGCAATTTTACTAGGGTTAAGCTTTCTTAATAAAGCCGTTAGCGCATCCCATTGATTAGGAAAGGCAGCTACATCCCAAGCAGCTTCAATTTCTGTACCTACTGCATACCTAGCTACTGCGTATTTTTCAACCGTGTTTTTTTGCTTGTTTCTATAAAACACTAAGATGGTTCTACGACGCGCAGCTATCCACTCGGCAGGTAGCATAGTTCTAACAATAGGGTCTTCATTGTACTCTCTTGTTATGAGTACCCAGCAATCCATTTGTGCTTTATCCATTAAACTGGGTAATAAATTATTGTATCGGTCTGCCAATACTTCATTGATAATACTAGCTTGCGCTCGAAGGGGTTTTACTTGTGCGGTAGCCTTCATAAAATTAGCACCTACCAAAAATTGTAATGTGAGAATGAGTAAAAATATACGCATCGTATAAAATTGAATTATGATAAAATAGGTTCAACGAAAAACCGAATAACTAAATTAACTACTAAATTTGCAAATATGGTTTTTTTAAGAAAATTTATGCTGGGAATTTTAGTTTTTGGACTGAATGCAACATGGGCACAGGATACAAGCTATACCCAATTAGCCACTATTGTGGTTTCAGCCAATAAGCTTAAAGAAAAAAGAACCGAGTCTCCTTTAGCCATTTCAGTGCTCTCTGCTAAAACCATTGATGAAGTAAAGGCACAAAGACTTGATTATTTATTAAATAAAGTAAGTGGGGTTTACATGCCCACTATTGGCAATGAACAACATATGATGTCCATTAGACAGCCCATTTCTTTAAAAGGCCTGTATTTATATTTAGAAGATGGTATGCCCATTAGAACCAGTGGTTTATTTAGTAGTAATGCCCTCATTGAAATTAATACTAGCAATATTCATAGTATTGAAGTTATTAAAGGCCCCGCATCGGCCTTATATGGTGCAGAAGCTATTGGAGGTGTGGTAAATATTTTAACTAGCCCTATTCCTACAAAACCAACGGCCTCTATAAGTACACAATTAAATAATACAGGCTATAAAAAAATAGAAGCTAGCTGGGGTAGTCCCACTAAGTCAGGTGGCTGGATAATAAATGGTTCTTGGACAGATCAAAAAAATGGCATTACCGACTATAGCGATTTTTCTAAAAAAGCATTAAGTATAAAAAGAAGTTTTGGTGTAGATAAAAAATTAAAGGGCTACCAAAACCTTCAGTACCTAAATTACTATACTCAAATGACAGGGTCTTTAGATAGCATTAAATTTTTTCAGAAAAATTTTGGCACACAACAAAGCTTCACCTTCAGAAAAATAGACGCCTTTAGGTTTAGACAAAACCTAGCCTACGACTGGAATAGCCATTCCAATATTACGCTAAATCTAATGTATCGTAATAATACCATGGACCAAAATCCTACGTATTCTATTGCCTCTACCTCCAACCCCACAAAATTTAAAGGACAAGTGAATAGCAATCATTTTGATGCCTATGTACTAGACTTACAACAAGCTTGGAGTATTTCTTCATTGAATAGTAAAATAATAGTGGGTGGTTATTGGGATATAACGAATCAAAATTTAATAGCACATTATATAGATATTGTAAAAGATACCACCATAGGAAAATATACAAAGTATACTTACCCTACAAGAGATTCTTTAATTACCAATTACAATACCCAAATTAGCAATAAGGCTATCTACTTTAATTATATCGCTAATTTTTCTAAAGCGCTACATTTAAATCTCACCATGCGCTATGATAATTTTGAATACCTTTTTAATAACCAACTTCCCCTTGGAACGCCTTCTGCAAAAAATAATTTTACACAGTTCACCCCTAAATTAGGACTTACCTATAATCTTAAACATATGGGAACTTATTTCAATTATAGTAAGGGTTTTGTGCCACCTCAAATAACGGAAATATACAATGCTATTAGAGTGCCTTATTTATTACCACAGGACTTTTCCAATATTGAAATAGGCTCTTGGTATCAAGGTAAAAATATTGCGGCAGAATTTTCAGTGTATTCATTACAAGGCAATAATGAAATTATTTCTGTAAGACAAACTGATGGTGTAAACTTAAATCAAAATTCAGGCGCCACTAGTCATAAAGGAATTGAATACCAAATTCGTTATCTAGTATCCCCTTCTTTTGAAATAAATTTCAATGGCACTAGTGCTAAGCATACTTATTTAAACACCAATATTAAGGGAGTTGATGTAAGTGGTAAAGAAATGAATGCCGCACCACATATATTCAATAACCTAAGTCTTTCATGGAAGCCTACTAAACTAGTACGAACTGCACTGGAATGGATACACCAGTCTAGTTATTATATGGATGAAACCAATACTACTCAATACCCTGGTTTTGATTTATTGAATGCCAGGTTCGGACTTCAATTAAAGAAATCCGAAATATGGTTAAATGTTTTAAACCTTACCAATACCTACTATTCAACCATGGCTACCAAAAACTTTAGTGTAAAAGGAAGTAGTGCTTATTCTTATTATTTAGGAGAGCCAAGGTCTATTACCATAGGTTGGAAATGGTATATTATTGATTAACTCTTATTCTCATTCCACCCATGCCACCGCCTCTTTGCATGTCTTCCATAATTTTTTTCATACTCTCTGCAAATTGAGCACGGTTCATTTTATCTCCTTTAGTAGGTTGCTTCAATTCTTTGGCAGCATATTTAGCTGTATATTCTGAAGCAGTAATAACATTACCCCCATTACCACTATTCACTTCTAAGATAGCACCTGGCAAGCCTGCATAAGTATCAGGGCCAATAGACACTGGAATAGACTCTGTATACCAAACTACTAATTCTTCTTCTTTTGGTTTTGCAGGTGCTGCAGTATCTGTAGTATTTCTATTTCTTCCACCG
>CANCRC010000089.1 GCA_947380435.1 Chitinophagaceae bacterium | reverse complement strand
AGGGGTTGCCTGCATTTTAGGCACGGGCTCCAATACCGGGTTTTATAATGGTAAAAAAATTACCAAAAATAGTCCCGGCCTTGGATATGTATTAGGAGATGAAGGCAGTGGCGCTTATTTAGGAAAAAAAGTAATTCAATATTATTTGTATAAAACCTTTGACGAAGATTTAATGTCTAGGTTTGAAAAGAAATTCGCTACTTCTAAGGATGAAATTTTAAATAGTGTGTATAAAGAAGCTACTCCTAACAGATACCTTGCCAAGTTCACAGAATTTCTTGTAGAGAATAGAGGCCATTATATGATTGAAAACATTATTGAAGACGGCTTGAACGATTTTTTCTACGCACATATTAATAAAATGAATGAAGCCTGGTTGCATCCTATTCATTTTGTAGGTAGTGTGGCCTATGGTTTCAAGGACATCATCAAACAGCTTGCATTAAGTTATGAGATTGAGTTAGGCAATATTGTTAAATCTCCGATGCAAGGGCTAATAGCCTTTCATCAAAAAAATAAATAGCTTTAGTATAGCAGGATAAGTATATGCATGATATAGAACCTCATTATCATTGGCGCCATTTATACATGGCTGAAGAAGATCCAAGATCCATATTTTTTGGGCGTACTTATAGCGAGTTTGAATTCTCTCAAGCGGTCTATAATTATTTTATACATCCACAGTGGGATGAGTTTGGCAGCAAAACATTGTACCTGAAAATTCTTTTCGTAGATTATGATGCCAAATTTGCCATTATTGAAATGATTGGGGAATGGAATGATGCCATAGAGAACGATATTATGGAGTTGAAAAGAGAAGTGCTAGATAAATTAATGGAAGAAGGTATTTATAAATTTATACTCATTGCTGAAAGCGTTTTTAACTTTCACAGCGGAGACAAAGACTACTACGAAGAATTATACGACGAAGTTGCAGATGAAAATGGCTGGGCCGTTTTAGTTAATTTCCACAAGGCTTCCCAACACGATTTTTTATTAAGAAAATTAAACCGCTACATTGAACTGATGGAAATTACTGCCTGGAGAACTTATAAGCCCGAAGATTTTTTTCAATTAATTGACGACAAAATTTCTCAAAGGTTATTATAGGAGATTATTAAAAGATTATAATAAAGAGACAATTATAATATAATATTTTAATATACTAAGTCTTCATAGGCGCCCTGCAACTCATTATAAGCATGGTTGTCCTTGGCTAATTTAGCGGCTGCCATTCCCTTTTCATACCAAATAATGGCCTGCTCTTTTTGACCCATGCGCTCTAAGCATTTAGCAAAATGATAATAAGATCCAATATAATCGGGTGAGTCAGTAAGCACGGCTAGCAGTAAATCATGGGCTTTTTGCTCTTCCCCTAATTTAATATACTCCATGGCCAAGGCATGTCTTAAAAAGTTATCCTTAGGTTGTTGATTTAAAAACTCAATAATTCTTTCTATTCGTTCCATCTTGGCTTATATTTGCATTAGTTGCATAGACAACTAACAATTCAACAAAATTAGCAATCATGAAAATATTAGTTTGTATTAGTAAAACACCCGATACGACTGCTAAAATTGCCTTCACCGAAGGTAATACAAAGTTCGATGAAAATGGAGTGCAGTGGATTATCAACCCTTATGACGAATGGTATGCTTTAGTAAGAGCCATTGAATTAAAAGAGAAAGACCCCAATGCTTTTATTCATTTAGTAACAGTAGGTAGTGCAGATGCAGAACCTATTATTAGAAAAGCATTAGCCTTAGGCGGCGATGAAGCCATTCGAATAGATAGTAATAGTAATGATTCTTTTTATGTAGCGAAACAAATAGCGGCTATTGCAAAAGAAGGTAATTATGATATTATTTTTACAGGAAAAGAAACCATCGATTATAATAGTGCTTCTATTGGTTCTATGTTATCTGCCCTATTAGATATGCCTTTTGTATCTCTAGCTAATGAATTTAATTATAATGGAAATATAGCAACTGTAAAAAGAGAAATTGAAGGAGGTGAAGAAACCTGCGAAGTAAATTTACCAGTAGTAATAAGTTGTCAGAAAGGAATGGCTGAACAAAGAATACCCAATATGAGAGGGATTATGGCGGCACGCACCAAACCCTTGAAAGTAGTAAGTCCTGTGGAGGCAACTGCCACTACTAGTATCAAAAAATTTGATACGCCTCCTGCTAAGTCGGGGGTGAAATTAGTAGACCCTGCTAATATGGATGAATTAGTAAGATTATTAAAAGAAGAAGCAAAAGTTATTTAAAAGCATTTAAAAATTATTATATGGTACTAGTATATATAGATCAAGCCGATCAACAAATAAAAAAGTCTTCCCTAGAAGCCATGTCTTATGGTGCAGCCATTGCGAAACAATTAGGATGCGAAGTAGCTGCCTTAGTTTTAGGCACGGTGCAAGACAACCTTGCAGACTTAGGAAAAAATGGCGCACAAAAAGTGTATCATCTTAAAAATGAAAGCTTGAATGCATTAGATGTTAAATCATATTCTACCTTAATTGCCACTGCAGCAAAAAATGCAAATGCAACAGTGGTGGTTTTTGCACATAATATAAATGGTAAGGCCATTGCGCCTGCAGTGGCCGTGAAATTAGAGGCAGGTTTAGTAACAGGTGCTTCTAGTTTACCTAATACGGAAAATGGTTTTGTCGTTACTAAAACCGTTTTCTCTGGTAAAGCCTTTGCTTCTATTCAAATGGAAACACCCATTAAAGTTATTGCGATTAATCAAAATAGTTTTGGTGTAGTGGCTTATGAAAATACTGCCACTGTAGAAGAAATAAATATTCCAATACCTACCCCTTCTATTAAAATTACTAAAGTAGATAAAGTAGTTGGAGAAATTCCTTTAACTGAAGCAAGCTTAGTAGTAAGTGGAGGACGTGGATTAAAGGGGCCTGAGCATTGGGGCATTTTATTGGATTTAGCCAAGGCACTTGGAGCTGCTACTGCTTGTAGCCGCCCAGTTTCTGACTCAGATTGGAGACCCCACCATGAGCATGTGGGCCAAACGGGTATTCAAATTGCACCTAATTTATATATAGCCATTGGCATTTCAGGAGCTATCCAACATTTAGCAGGGGTAAATAGAAGTAAAACTATAGTTGTCATTAACAAAGACCCTGAAGCGCCTTTTTTCAAAGCTGCCGACTATGGAGTGATTGGAGATGCCTTCGAAGTAGTGCCTGCACTTACTGCTGCTGTTTTAAAATCAAAAGCTGCTAACTAGTTTATTTAGATAAATTATTTAAAGCAATATTTGTAGCCATATTTGTAGCCATATTTAGAGCGATCTTAACTGACCTCCATCCACTGGTAAGTTTATTCCATTAATAAAGCTAGCTTCCGGACTGCCTAAAAAACAAACGGCAGCAGCTAACTCTTCAGGTTCGCCTAATCTTTTAATAGGAATACTATTTTCAATATTTTTTGTTATCTCTTCTAAAGATACCCCAGCTTTTTCTGCTCTATTAGAAAATAAATATTTTAATCTATCTGTATTTGTAAAACCAGGCAATACATTATTGACTGTTATACCCCATTGACCTAATTCTCTTGATAAAGTTTTAGCCCAGCCCGCCATACCCGCACGAATGGTATTGGATATGCCTAAATCGTCAATAGGTTCTTTGATAGAAACCGAAAGTATATTAATAATTCTACCAAAATTAGCTGCACGCATACCAGGAACTAAAAGCTGTACCATTTGATGTGCATGCAAAACATGAGATTCAAAAGCAGCTTTTAAATCATCTACACTTGTTGCATACAAAGGACCAGCAGCAGGTCCGCCCGTATTATTCACTAATACATGTACCGTTTTTATTTTTTCTAAAAATTGGGTAATAGTTTTTTTAGTCTCCACTAAATTTTGAGTGTCAATAATTAAATAACTATGCTCTTGCGCTAAAGGTGTAGGCAAATTACCAACAACTTGCTTTAACTTTTCTTCTGTTCTAGCATACACTATAACAGTGGCCCCTGCCCCTGCCAATGCCTGGGCGCAAGCTGCACCAAGCCCTTGTGAAGCGCCTCCTACTAATGCAATTTTATTTTGTAAATTATACATTGTCTATTTTTAAATAATAATTAGGAACTCAATTTCGCATAATCTTCTCGAACAGGATTAAATACATCTATAATAGAACAGTCGGTAATACTTTTTCCTGAATGCACCGTATTAGAAGGAATAATAAATAAATCACCTGCCCTTAATAAATGCGGAACCCCGTCTACCGTTAATTCAAAATCGCCTTTTACAATATGTGTTACTTGCTCATGTACATGTTGATGCGCCGGTAAAGTATGACCTGCAATGGAATGTACAAAGGACCATGTCATAGATTGGCTATGTAATAACTTAGAATCAAAGCCAGCGCACAATGTAACGGGTTTAATATCGTCTAAATGTATGGGTTTCATAAGATTTGTTTATTATTCACAATTTAATACTTCTACTAAAAATAGGCCTTAAAAGATTCATTTTTTAATTAACTTTGAATGGCAAACCATCCTATGCAGAAAATTGAACTTGAAATAGTGGCTTTATCCCATAGCATCACCCAATCTAACTCCTATGCAGTTATTTTAGGAGAGGTGAACGGGCTCCGCAGGCTTCCCATTGTTATTGGAGGCTTCGAGGCACAGGCTATTGCCGTTGCACTAGAAAACATGCACCCCTCTCGCCCACTCACGCACGACTTAATGAAAAATTTTATGACTGCCTTTGATATTCAATTGCAGGAAGTTTATATATGTGATTTACAAGAAGGTATTTTTTATTCTAAACTAGTTTGCTTTACTGCCAATGATACTATTGAAATTGATAGTAGAACTAGCGATGCACTGGCACTAGCCGTTCGTTTTGGTTGTCCAATTTATGTATATTCAAATATATTAGAACAAGCAGGCTTAGAAAATGAAAATGCAGAAAAAAATATAACACCCACTGCAGTTGCGGCTGAACCAGTAGCCAATGATTTAACAAGCATGTCTTTAGCCGAATTAAATAAATTATTACAAGAAGTTTTAGAACAGGAAGATTATATCCGCGCCATTGATATTCGTGATGAAATTAATAAGAAAAATGCGCAAAAGAAATCATAACTAATGATTCAATTCTCTGCTTGCAAAATTAATTTAGGTTTATCTATCTTAGAAAAAAGAACAGATGGTTTTCATGCATTAGAAACTGTTTTTTATCCTGTGGCCTTGCATGATATTGTTGAAATAGTTCCAGAAAAATTAGCTGATAAAGAAAATTCAAATACTATCAATGGAGTAGCCTTTACACATACTGGCATTTCTATTCCAGGCGAGGCTTCTAAAAATTTATGTGTGAAAGCTTATCATTTATTAAAAGCCGACTACCCACACATAAGAGATGTTAAAATACATTTACACAAAAATATTCCCATGGGTGCGGGTTTAGGAGGCGGCTCTGCAGATGGAACTACGGTACTTATATTATTGAATCAATTATTTGAATTGAAATTAACTCAAAAACAATTACTTGATTATGCTGCAAAGCTAGGAAGCGATTGCCCCTTTTTTATTTTTGACGAAGCCTGCCATGCTACTGGTAGAGGTGAAATACTCAATCCCATTGCAATTGACTTAAGCAATTATACCATTGCACTCATTCACCCAGGTATTCATATTGCTACGCCTTGGGCATTTCAACAATTGAACCCTTGCGTAAAAGAAAAATCTATCTTAACTATTATCAAGCAACCCATTGAAACTTGGAAGTCGGAATTAATCAATGATTTTGAAGCCCCTGTTTTCAAAGCGCACCCCTCATTAGAAGCATTTAAAAATAATTTATACGAGCAAGGGGCTATCTATGCAAGTATGAGTGGTTCGGGTAGTTCACTATTTGGTATTTTCCCCAAGGGAACCAAGATAGAATCCCCAACAGCTGGGACTTCAATAAGAGTGGATCATATTTGATTTCATTGCTGATTTGATTTTAGATTTCATTCAAAAAAATAATTGCTAACGTTCGTTATTTGATAAATTTCAATCAATTGGTTTAATTTATTAAACATTATTAAATGGTTGATAAATTTATTGGGATTCTACTATAAAAAATCCTTGTTTTTTCGTAATTTTCAACGAATCGCTTACCTAACGGGATTTCCCTATAAATAACTGGTTGAAATGATGAAAAAAGAACAATTAGGATTGTATGATCCTGCTTATGAACACGACGCTTGTGGTATTGGTTTTGTTGCTAATATTAAAGGTGTAAAATCACATCAGCATGTCATTGATGGTCTAACTATTTTAGAAAACATGGAACACCGTGGTGCCTGCGGTTGTGAAATTAATACAGGGGATGGTGCTGGTATCATGATTCAAATTCCACATGAATTTTTCTTTGATGAATTATTACAACAAGGCATTCACCTACCCGACTTAAATGAATATGGAGTTGGATTTATATTTTTCCCATCAGATAAATCAATTGTTACTGAGTGTAAAGAAATTTTTGCAAGGGCTGCTGAAAAATTAGGCATTGAAATTATTGGCTATAGAAAGGTACCTGTTAACAGAGATACCATTGGGCCTTCTGCTTTATCGGTAGAGCCTACAATGGAGCAAGTGTTTTTAAAAAAGCCCGATCATATCACCAACCCTGAGGATTTTGAAAGAAAACTTTTTGTTTTAAAAAATTACGCTTCTCATACTATTAATAACTCTATCAAAAAAGAAGCCATTGGTTTTTATATGGCTTCTTTATCTCAAAGAGTCATTGTATATAAGGGTCAATTAACAAGTCATCAAGTAAGGGAATACTTCCCCGACTTAAGCGACAAGCGTGTAGTCTCTGCTTTTGGATTAGTGCATTCTCGTTTTGCAACCAATACCTTTCCTTCTTGGAAATTAGCACAGCCTTTCAGATACATTGCGCACAATGGAGAAATTAATACTTTACAAGGAAATTTAAATTGGTTAAGATCCAATGAGTCAAGTTTTTTCTCTCCTTATTTTTCTAAAGAAGAATTAGAAATGATTTTACCAGTGGTTACTGCTGGACAATCAGACTCTGCTTGTTTAGACAATGTTATTGAGCTACTTACTTTATCGGGTCGCTCTTTGCCACATGTAATGATGATGCTGATTCCTGAAGCTTGGGATGGCAATGAATTAATGGATCCTGTTAAAAAAGCATTCTACGAATTTCATGCTGCCTTTATGGAGCCTTGGGACGGCCCCGCTTCTATTTCCTTTACCGATGGAAAAATAATTGGTGCCACTTTAGATAGAAATGGCTTAAGACCTTCTCGTTATTGCGTCACCAATGACGACCGCGTTATTATGGCATCAGAAACAGGCGTATTACCTATTGACCCTTCTACTATTATTGAAAAAGGTCGTTTACAACCTGGAAAAATGTTTGTGGTAGATATGGAAGCGGGTAAAATTATTAGCGATACCGATTTAAAACAAACTATTTGCGCCCAACAACCTTATGCAGATTGGTTGAATAAATATAAAATTCGTTTAGAAGAATTACCTGAACCCAGAATTCAATTCACCCATTTAGAGCACGATCAAATTTTCAAATACCAAAAAGCATTTGGTTATACCAAAGAGGATTTAGAAAATATCATTACACCCATGGCCACCGATGGCAAAGAACCTATTGGTTCTATGGGAACCGATACTCCTTTAGCAGTATTGAGCGACCAGCCTCAACATATTACTAGTTACTTTAAGCAATTGTTTGCACAAGTAACCAATCCACCCATTGATCCTATTCGTGAAAGAATGGTCATGTCACTGGCCACTTTTGTGGGAAGCCAAGGAAATTTATTGACAGAAGACCCTATGGCAAGTCACTGCGTTGCTTTAAAACATCCCATTTTAAACAACCATGAATTAGAGAAAATTAGAAGTATTGATACAGGGGTGTTCCAAGCCAAAACTTTACAATGTTATTTTAGAGCAGATGGCAAGGAAGGTTCTTTGAAAAAAGGATTAGATCGTTTATGCCGTTATGCAGTAGATGCTGTAGAAGATGGTTTCGAAGTTATTGTTTTAACCGACCGTTCTATAGATTCTGAACATGCTGCCATTCCAACCTTGCTTGCTTGCGCGAGTGTGCATCATCACTTAATTAGAAAAGGTTTAAGAGGTAAAGT
>CANCRC010000088.1 GCA_947380435.1 Chitinophagaceae bacterium | reverse complement strand
AGCAGAGCATACGCTTATCCTGTTTATGTGCATTTAAAGGGAGGCGATTTATACAAACATAAGACCACTCATACTTATGACAGAAATGATTTTCATGCGCATCCAGAAAATTATAATTGTTTATATAATAATTATTTGAAGCATACGCATATACTTATGAATGGCATTTATTGGGAACCAGGTATTGCCCCTTTATTTACCATGAATGATTTAAAAGAAGACGACTACGCTTTAACCACTATTGCCGATATCACCGACGATGCTCATGGAAGCGTGCCTTGTAATTTAGGCGATTCAAGTTCTGAGGACCCTATATACGGAGTGAATGTAACAAGCTGTGAAAAGACAGCCCCTTATATGCATAATGGCATTGATATAATGGCGGTGGGTAATTTACCGAATGAACTTCCTCGTGATGCTAGCAGGTACTTTGGAGAACAACTTATTAAATATGTGATTCCCGATTTACTGAAGGGAGGCAATAAAATTATAGAAGGAGCCACTATGCTTGATAAAGGAAAACTCACCACTCAATTTTCTTACTTAGAGGACTATTCAAAACATTAAGTTTAAAATAGTTGCCTTTTTTAAATTATATAGAGTTAAGTTATTACAAATGCAAATAATAATCCTTTAGTAGTTCGGTAAAAGCAGTTGAGTAAGTATTATCTGCATTTTTAATCACTATTTTATTTCTTAGTACTGAATTTCCTTTATCTAGGCTATTCATATTTTTCTGAAAATGTAGAAAGGATCTAAAAGGTAAATGCTTGGCATCGTTGTACACTAAAACTTCTTCTGCTAAATACATATGATTCGCTTCTGCTAATTTTTGCATGGTATAAGCGCGAAGAGTAGGTACTAAAACAAAAAAATGGCCTTCTTCTTTTAATAAGGAGGATGAATTTTCTACTAAACTTGTCCAACTTAATTCAGTACTATGGGCAGCCTTGTTTTTATTGGTATCTGGAGACTTTAAATCGCCTTCGTAAAAAGGAGGGTTGGTAATAATAATATCGAAGGGTGAATTTTCATCTGCAGCAGCCGTAAAATTGGCTGTATAGTTTTGAATAGAATCATTTACCAAGCTTAAGCGTTCGTTCCATTTACTTATACTAAAATTAGAACTAGCTTCTGCAGCGGCTTGGGATTCAATTTCTACAGCAGTAATTTTTGTATTGTTTTTATTAGTTACCTGGGCTAATATAAGGCTTAATAAACCAGTACCCGTGCCAATGTCTACTATTGAATGGGCCGTTTCTAAAGAGGGTTGATGGGCCACCCAGGCCCCAAACAAACATGCATCAGTACATACTTTCATTGAAGTATGCTGCTGATGCACGATAAATTCTTTACACTGAAAAAAGGGATTAGCCATTATTCTGCACTCAAGCTAGCTCCTAAATATTCTTTATTTAATCTAGCAATGTTCGCTATAGAAATTTCTTTAGGACAAGTAGCTTCACAAGCACCTGTGTTGGTACAAGAACCAAATCCTTCTTTATCCATTTGCGCCACCATATTTAACACACGTGATTTTCTTTCTGGAGCACCTTGAGGAAGTAAAGCTAAGTGAGAAACTTTCGCACTTAAAAATAACATTGCTGAACTATTCTTACATGCTGCCACACAAGCACCACAACCAATACACATGGCAGCGGCAAATGCGTCATCAGCATTTTGTTTTTCAATAGGAAGGCTATTGCCATCTACTGCATTACCTGTATTCACACTTATATATCCACCTGCTTGAATAATTCTATCAAAAGCAGAACGGTCTACAGTTAAATCTTTTACAATAGGGAAGGAGTTGGCTCTCCATGGTTCAATCACAATAGTTTCACCATCCTTGAAGGCGCGCATATGCAATTGACAAGTAGTATTCGCCTGCCAAGGACCATGAGGCTTTCCATTAATATACATAGAACACATACCGCAAATACCTTCTCTGCAATCGTGATCAAAGGCTACTGGGTCGCCCCCTTCGGTAATTAATTTTTCATTTAAAATATCCATCATTTCTAAAAAAGACATTTCATCAGAAATACCGGCAACATCATAAGTAACAAATGCACCTTGCGCATTGGCATTTTTTTGACGCCAAACTTTAACTTTTAAATTCATTGTATTTTGAGACATAGCTAAAAAATTATTCTGTAAATATTTTGTGTGACTGTGTTTTGCTTATTGAAAGTTCAATACTTATTTATAATTACGTTGACTTGGTTTAATAACATCGTATTTCAACTCTTCTTTATGTAATTGCCATTCGTGCTCTCCTTTATTTTCCCAAGCAGAAACAAACATAAAGTTTTCATCATCTCTTAATGCTTCTCCTTCTGGTGTTTGGTATTCTTCTCTAAAGTGACCACCACAGCTTTCTTCTCTAGTTAATGCATCAATACACATTAACTCACCTAGTTCAATAAAGTCGGCCACACGGTTGGCTTTATCTAATTCAGGATTATACTCGTTTATTTCTCCAGGTATTCTTAGATCAGACCAGAATTCTTTTTTCAAAGCTTGTACATCTAGTATGGCTTGTTTTAAACCTGCTGCATTTCTTGACATACCACATTCATTCCAGATAATTTTACCTAAACGCTTGTGAAAACTTTCAGCCGATTGTTTACCATTGATATTTTTTAAAGTGGCAATGCGCTCTGCTACTTTTTTAGCTGCTTCTTCAAAGGCCGGATGTGTGGTAGGAATGGCAGCATTGTAAATTTCATCTGCTAAATTATTTCCCACTGTATAAGGCGCAACAAAATAACCATCGGCTAAACCTTGCATAAGGGCACTTGCCCCTAAACGGTTGGCACCATGGTCACTAAAATTAGCTTCTCCTAATGCATATAAACCAGGCACTGTAGTTTGTAATTCATAGTCTACCCATAAACCACCCATGGTATAATGCACCGCAGGATAAATACGCATGGGCACTTCGTAAGGATTTTCTCCAGTAATTTTTGCATACATCTCAAATAGATTACCATATTTCTCTTTCACCACTTCCTTACCCATGGCAATAATTTGCTCATGAGATACATTGGTCAGACCTTGTTTGCTTACTTCAATCTTTCCATATCTTTCAATCGCTGCTGCATAATCTAAATACACCGCTTGCTTAGAAGTACCTACACCAAAACCAGCATCACATCTTTCTTTGGCAGCACGAGAAGCCACATCACGAGGTACTAAGTTTCCAAAAGCAGGGTAGCGACGCTCTAAAAAATAATCTCTATCTGCATCAGGTATATCATTTGCTTTTCTTGTTTCTCCTACATTTTTAGGTACCCAAATTCTTCCATCATTTCTTAATGACTCAGACATTAAGGTTAATTTGGATTGATGATCTCCACTTACTGGAATACAAGTAGGGTGAATTTGTGTAAAGCATGGGTTAGCAAAATACGCACCTTGCTTATGTGCTTTCCAAGCAGCTGTTACATTCGATCCCATAGCATTGGTTGATAAATAATATACATTACCATATCCACCAGAACATATTAATACGGCATGTCCAAAATGTTTTTCTAATTCACCTGTAATTAAATTACGAGCAATAATTCCTTTTGCTTTGCCATCAATTTTTACAATGTCCAACATTTCATGTCTTGCATGCATAGTTACATTGCCCAGTGCTACTTGACGCTCTAAAGCTTGGTAGGCACCAATTAATAATTGTTGACCGGTTTGTCCTGCAGCATAAAAAGTTCTTTGAACTTGCGTACCACCAAAACTACGATTACTTAATAATCCACCATATTCACGTGCAAAGGGAACACCCTGTGCCACACATTGATCAATAATATTCGAACTCACTTCTGCTAAACGGTGAACATTCGCTTCACGCGCACGGTAGTCACCTCCTTTAATCGTATCATAAAATAATCTGAAAACACTATCTCCATCGTTCTGATAATTCTTAGCAGCATTAATTCCCCCTTGAGCTGCAATACTATGTGCACGACGAGGAGAATCTTGAAAACAAAATGCTTTTACTTTATAGCCCAACTCACCCATCGCTGCAGCAGCTGAAGCGCCAGCAAGTCCAGTACCCACAATAATGACTTCCATTTTTCTTTTGTTGGCAGGGTTCACTAGTTTACAATGTCCTTTGTAATCGACCCATTTGTCATCTAGTTTTCCGGAAGGTATTTTAGCGTCTAACATATTTAATCTTTTATCTATCGTTTAGAATATATTTTTCAAATTTTATTTAACCCAGTGTAAATAAAAACTAATAGGCATTAAGGCAAATGCTAATGGAATAATGATAGCAAAGCCATAACCTATACTAGTTATCATAGTATGGTATCTTTTATTATGTACTCCAATAGTTTTGAAAGCACTTTGAAAACCATGTGCTAAGTGATAGCTTAAAGAAATACAAGAAATTACATAAAATAAAACCACCCAAACATTTTGGAAAGTGTCTTGCATTACTCCATATAAATTATGCACTACAAAACCATTGCCTAAATCCATTTCTGCAACACCGGTAATTCTTGAAGGAATCCAAAAATGTTTCCAATGTATAATAAAAAACATAAGAAGTATAGTTCCTAAAATGGCCATACTTCTGCTATACCATTTACTGCCTTTTGCATAATTAACTTCATAACCCACTTTTCTTTTACTTCTATTTTCTAAAGTGAGCATATAGCCTTGAATGATATGTAGAAATATTCCTAAGAATAATCCTATTTCTAAAATTCTTGGCACTACAAAACTTCCCATAAAATGAGCTGCTTTGTTGAACATGACGCCGCCGTCCATTGCCCAAATACAAGCATTTAATCCTGCATGCACCACTAAGAATAAGACTAAGAAAATACCCGTGAAAGCCATTACTAATTTTTTCCCCACGGAGGATGTAAACATTTGCTTAAAGGTCATAATAAGATGTATTTTAAATCGCTGCAAAAGTAAGTATGAATTGCGAGCTTAGAATAAATCATAGCATGATTTTTCTGACATTTTATAAATAAACAAATAAGTCCTTCAAAAAGCCCCTTTAGATAAGTTATTCACCACTTGTATAAAATTTGAGCCGTGAACATATATTGACTTAATTTTATACCATGATTAAAGTGCTTACTATACTTTGGAATAGCTTCAAAATGGCCTTGGGAGAGTTAAAAGCCAATAAGCTAAGAACCTTTCTCTCTTTATTTGGTATCACCATTGGTATCTTTTGTATTATTGGTGTTTTGGCCACCATTGATAGTTTGCAATCCAAAATCAAAACTGATTTATCTAGCTTCGGAAACAATTCGGTCTATATCGACAAATGGGATTATTCTGGAGGCCCTGAATACCCTTGGTGGAAATTTGTTAAGCGACCAAGTATGAAAATGGAGGAAATGGAGTTCGTTAAAAAGAAGAGTACGCTTGCTTCCAATATGGCTTTTTTCATGCAAACCCAAGAGTCTTTCTCTTATGAGGACAATCAATTAAAGGGAGTTAATTTATATGGAATTACACCTGAGTATAAAAAAATTCAGTCTTTCAATGTGGGCTATGGTAGGTTTTTTAGTGAGTCCGATTTTACCCGTGGTGTACCTTATGGAGTAATTGGCTATAAAGTAGCAGAGGAGTTATATGGCAAGGCGGATAAAGGGGTAGGTAAAACCATTACTTACAAAGGGAGAAAACTTTTAGTAATTGGAGTCATTGAAAAACAAGGGTCGGCTATAATAAATGGATATGATTATGATAAGTCTACCATGGTTACTCATAACTACATGGCTTCAGTATATAATCCCGATAATTTAGGACCCGTTATTATGGTACAACCTAAGCCAGGTATTACTTCCAAGGCTTTGCAAGAAGAGTTAACGGGTATTATGCGTCAAATTAGAAAACTAAGTCCTACACAGGAAGATAATTTTACTTGTAATGATGTGGCTCAATTTAAAGACCAAGTGGAAAGTGTATTCGGTGCAGTCAATAAAGGTGGGTGGGCCATTGCGGGACTTTCTTTAATAGTGGGTGCATTTGGTGTGGCCAATATTATGTTTGTAACCGTGAGGGAAAGAACCAGTCAAATTGGACTAAAAAAAGCGATAGGAGCAAAAAGCTCTACCATTTTATATGAGTTTTTATTAGAGAGCGCATTTTTATGTATTATCGGCGGTGTAATTGGGTTATTATTAGTCTGGATTTTGGCCTTAGCACTAAGCTCATTTCTTCCATTTGCGATTACTATTGCTCCGGGTATTATTTTTCTAGCCTTTAGTATCTGTATTATTTTAGGGGTGGTTTCAGGGATCATTCCTGCTTCCATTGCTGCTAAAATGAATCCAGTAGAAGCTATTAGAACTAAGTAAAATTCATATTTTTTTAAGCTTTATCTTCGTGGGGTGAATACGAAACCCATTACAATATTAGCTATTGAGTCTTCCTGCGATGAAACTGCAGCCTCCATTATTGTGAATGGAAAAATACTTTCCAATTTTATTGCCAATCAAACGGTGCATGAAAAATTTGGAGGGGTAGTGCCAGAACTTGCTAGTAGAGCACATATGGAAAACATTGTGCCGGTGGTAGATGCTGCTTTAAAAAAAGCCTTCCCTGAAAATACAGCAACAGAAAGTTTACAAATATTGGATGCTATTGCTTTTACGCAAGCCCCTGGTTTAATTGGAAGTTTATTAGTGGGTGCACAATTTGCAAAATCTTTAGCCTTAGCATTAAATAAACCTTTAATTGCTGTGCATCATATGCAAGCGCATGTGCTTGCGAATTTAATAGACGATCCTAAACCAAGCTTTCCTTTTTTATGTTTAACCGTGAGTGGAGGACATACACAAATAGTAAGATGTAATTCCGCTTCTGATATGGTTATATTGGGTGAAACCATTGATGATGCTGCAGGAGAAGCCTTTGATAAAATTTCAAAATTATTAGGACTGCCTTATCCGGGTGGGCCCTTATTAGATAAACTAGCACAGCAGGGGAATCCAAAAGCCTTTGTTTTTGCGAAACCTCAAGTACCTAATTTAGATTATTCTTTTAGTGGATTAAAAACTTCTGTATTATATTTTTTACAAAAACAATCACCGGAGTTTATTCAAGAAAACTTAAATGATTTATGTGCCTCTGTTCAATACACCATTGTGGAGATTTTATTAAAACAACTTAAAAAGGCCATTCAAGAAACGGGCATTCATGAATTTTGTATTGCAGGGGGTGTAAGTGCCAATTCAGGGCTTCGAAATGGGGTGGCCCAGCTTGCTCAAAAAACCAAGTCCACGGTATTTTTACCTGCTTTTGAATACTGTACCGACAATGCCGCTATGATTGCCATGGCCGCTCATTTTAAGTATCTAGACGGGGCTTTTGAAAGTTTAGCCGTTACGGCCAATGCCAGATCAAATTGGTAAATTAAAAAGGATTAACTTTGCAGCCTCAAAAATAGTTTAGCAATGATTAGTGCAAGAAACGTCACTTTGGCCTATGGCAAAAGGGTTTTATTTGATGAAGTGAATATTAGCTTCACGAAAGGAAACTGTTATGGTATTATTGGCGCCAATGGTGCAGGTAAGTCTACATTTTTAAAAATATTAAGTGGGGAAATTGAACCCAATAAAGGAACAGTGGAAATAACGCCAGGAGAACGTATGGCGGTATTAAAACAAAACCAATTTGAGTTTGATGAGCAAACTGTTTTGAATACTGTTTTAATGGGGCATAAAAGAATGTGGGAAGTGATGCATGCCAAAGATGCTTTGTATGCGAAAGAAGATTTTACAGAAGAAGATGGTATTAAAGCAGGGGAGATGGAAGCAGAGTTTGGTGAGATGGGTGGCTATGAAGCGGAAAGTAATGCTGCAAGCTTATTAAGTGATTTAGGCGTGAAAGAAGCAATGCACCAAGACTTAATGAAAGACATTCCTAGTAATTTTAAACTTCGAGTTTTATTAGCACAATCGCTATTTGGTAATCCCGATATTTTATTATTAGATGAGCCTACCAACGGATTGGATATTGAAACCATTGGTTGGTTAGAAAATTTCTTAGCCGATTATCAAAATATTGTATTAGTAGTTAGTCACGATAGACACTTCTTAGATACAGTGTGTACGCACGTTTCAGACGTTGACCGTTCTAAAATAAAAACATTTACAGGTAACTATTCTTTCTGGTATGAGTCGTCTCAATTAATGGCGCGTCAAATGTCTGATAAGAATAAAAAGAATGAAGACAAGCGTGCAGC
>CANCRC010000087.1 GCA_947380435.1 Chitinophagaceae bacterium | reverse complement strand
GGGTATAGAAATAGGTGAATCATTCGGATGTGTTAACATAATATCTTTCATATAGGCCCACCATTTTTGCATAATGGGCTGCTGTGGCAGCGCGTCTAATGCCAATGCATCTTCAATTTTCATCACCCCAAATAAAGAACCTGTTGCTTCATTTAAATAAATAGCATACTCACTAATGCCTGTTGTTTTTAATAAAGTAGTTAGTTCAGGCCATATAGCATCATGACGCTTTTTATATTCAGCTTCATTGCCGGCTATTAATTTCATTTCAAATGCAATCTGTTTCATATTTTTTAAACTCTATAAATATTCGGTTCTAACTATTCAAAACTTATCTTACAAAAGATGCTGCAATACCTCCATCTACATTTATGGCATTACCTGTGGATTTATTCAATAAGCCTCCCACATAAGCAAAACAAGCATTGGCAATATCTTCTGGTAAAATAATCTCATTCAATAAAGTTCTGCCTGCATAATAAGCAGGTAGCTCTTCCACTTTAATGCCATAGGCCTTAGCGCGACCTTCGGCCCAACCTCCACTCCAAATATTAGAACCTGCAATCACCGCATCGGGGTTAATCACATTCACTCTAATTTTATCCTTACCTAGTTCAGCAGCATTCAACCTACTTAAATGTAGTTGCGCAGCTTTAGCCGATCCATAGCCTGCATTGTTTGGACCACTAACAAGTGCATTCTTACTTACAATATTTAAAATATCTCCGCCCATATTTTGTTTTCTCATTATTCCCACTGCAGACTGCGTTACTAGCATTTGTCCTTTCACAAGTACGTCGTATAGTAAATCCCAATCAGCTTCTGTATGGTCTTCAATAGTTTTCGAAATTGATAAACCTGCATTGTTTACTATCAAATCCAATCCTCCAAAATGCAAGGCAGCTTGCTTGGCAGTTTCTTGAATAGTAGCAGCATTGGTTACATCTAATAAGCAAGCAGCCACCACATCTTTCCCAAACAAGCCTATAAATTCTTCTTTGGCTTCTTGCAATCTTTCTGCATGATTGTCCGACAAAACTACACAGGCTCCTTCACTTGCAAATTTCTTTGCAATGGCCTTACCAATTCCACCACCACTTCCGGTTACTAATGCAATGCGGCCACTCAAAGCTTTTGGTTTAGGCATTCTTTGCAATTTGGCTTCTTCCAATAACCAGTATTCAATATTAAAAGCTTCTTGTCGAGGTAAAGATGTATAAGTTGAAATAGCTTCTGCACCTTTCATTACATTAATTGCATTAATATAAAACTCAGAAGCGACTCTTGCTGTTTGTTTGTCTTTGGCAAAACTAAACATACCAATTCCTGGATATAAAATAATTACCGGATTGGCATCACGCATAGCTGGGCTATTGGCATGCTTGCAAGTAGTATAATATTCCCCATACATTTTTCTATACGCTTCAAATAAGGGTGCTAGTTTTTCTTTCACCGCTTTTGTATCTGATAAATCATCCGTTGCATTTAAATTCAATACTAATGGAGAAATTTTTGTTCTTAAAAAATGATCGGGGCAGCTGGTGCCTAAAGGAGCCAGCCTAGCTAAATCATTTGAATTAATAAATTCCAATACACGATCATCGTCCGTAAAATGTCCAACCATTTTGGTAGTTGAACTACAAAAACCTCTTACAATAGGCGCTAAAGCAGCTGCTTGGTTTTGTCTTTGTTCAGTAGATGCCGATTTAATTTTTTCTCCTGCAAATACTGTTGACTTTTTTGTAATACTTGTATTGATGTACTCTGCACATTTTTCAATTACTTCTAAAGTATTCACATAACTTTCATAAGCTGTATCGCCCCAAGTAAATAAACCATGTGAGCCCAACATAATACCTACAATACCCGGGTTTTTATCTAAACAATCTTTTAATTGTAAGCCTAAATCAAAGCCAGGTTTTTGCCAAGGCACCCATCCTATTTTTCCTCCAAATAATTCCTTCGTAATTTTTTCTCCATCCTTTGCAGCTGCAATAGCAATGGCTGCATCGGGATGTAAATGGTCAATATGTTTAAAAGGTAAAAACCCATGCAAGGCGGTATCAATGCTTGGCGCTTTAGAGGCTAAATCATAAATACAATGATTAAATAGTTCTACCATTTCATCTTCATGTGCTAGACCGCGGTATCTGTTTTTTAAACTACGGAGTCTATCTACATATAAAGCAGCCAATCCATTTCTTTGCATGGTACCTAAATCTCCTCCACTCCCTTTCACCCACATTACTTCTACCTCTGTTCCTGTTAAAGGATCCTTGGCCATGTCTTTACATGAGGTATTGCCTCCACCATAATTGGTTAAACGCAAATCGGCTCCTAATAAATTAGAACGGTATACTAATAATGCTACTTCGTCGCCTTTTAATGCCGCTGCTTTCTTCTCCTCCCATAAATAACTTACATGCTTAAACTCTTTCACTTCTATAAATTTTTAATGATGATTGTTGTTGCCATAACCCACCACCAATACTGAAATAATTATGATGACAATACCTGCAATAATGGTACTATTTGTTTTTTTGCTAACACCCTTCCATTCTTTCAAGACTAATCCCCACATATTGGCGACTAAAATAATAAAGGCCATATGCAAAATCCAAGAACTAGGACCATTGCCTAATTTACTTTCTCCCATTCCGTAAAAAAAGAATTGTAAAAACCAAGTAGTACCAGCTAATGCAGAAAAAATATAATTTTTTAATAAAGGAGTTTGCTTATTGGTATAATCTCCAAAAGTTTTATTACGTGCATTTAAAATCATGCACCAAATAAAATTAGTGGTTAAACCTCCCCATAACAAAACCACATAAATAACATTGTTGCGGTATAAAAATTCACCCTGTCCTGGGTTGGCTAATTTCCATGCATCATTGGCAATAGTGCCCATTACTTGTCCAGCTTCTAATCCAAAATTAAAACAAGCACTTAGCACACCAGATACAATAGACACCAACATGCCTAAAGCAAATTTATATTCTGTATTAGAGGCAGTAGCTGCTGCAGCGCTTAACTCTTTTTCTTTCATCACCCCAGCTTTTCCACTTACTATAATACCCACTATGCAAATTAATAATCCAAACAGTACTGTCATGCCCCAACCTGAATGCAGCATCATGCTAAAAGTATCTTTGTCTGCTACTGGATGAAAATCATAATAGATGGCAGGAATGACTGCCCCAAATACCATACATAAACCTAAAATAATACTGCTACCAAGAGATACGCCTAAATAACGAACACCTAAACCATAAGTTAGTCCGCCAATGCCCCATAATACACCAAAGAAATAAGTAAGACCAATTACGGCACCACCCGTGCTTTTAATAATTTCAACAAAACCAGGTATGGTTAAATAGGCAGCAAGTGGTGGAACTATAAGCCAAGAAAATAAACCGCCCACAATCCAAAAGCTTTCCCAATTCCAACCTTTCACTTTCTTATAAGGCATGTAGAAACTGCCCGAAGCAAAGCCGCCAATAAAATGAAAAATAACGCCTAATAATGCATTCATAGATGATGAGTTAAATTATTAAAATTTACCTCTACAATCTAAGGAATTTTGCGCTTTATGGGATTGAAAATGACTAAAAATTGGATGAAATAAAGGCCTTATTTCATCTTTTGCCAGATGGCCTCTTTTTCAGCCAAACTTAATTTGGCTAAATCTAATTGATGGTCTTTGGCATAAGATTCCATCAATTCAAAACGTTTCTTGAACTTCTTATTGGTTTTTTCTAAAGCAGTCTCAGGGTCTATTTTCAAAAAACGCGCATAATTAATTAAACTAAAAAACACATCGCCCAATTCATCTTCCATTTTCTCTTGGTTGTTTTCGGCAACCTCATGTTGCAGTTCCCCTATCTCCTCATTTACCTTGTCCCAAACTTGTTCTTTATTTTCCCATTCAAAACCCACTTGCTTTACTTTCTCCTGAATTCTTAAAGCCTTCACCATGGAAGGCAAACTATTGGGCACGCCGCTTAATATAGTTTTTTTACCATCACCCTCTTTTAATTTTAACTGTTCCCAGTTTAATTTCACTTGCTCTTCCGTCTCTGCCTTTACATCTCCATAAATATGCGGATGTCTGTGAATTAATTTTTTGGAAATACCTGCAATCACTTCCTCTAGAATGAATTCATTTTTTTCAGAGGCTATTTTGGTATAAAATAAAATATGCAATAATAAATCACCTAGCTCTTCTTTAATGCCTTGCCAGTCTTCTTCTATAATGGCATCCACTAATTCATACAACTCTTCAATGGTATTACTTCTTAAGCTATGTATGGTTTGTTTTTTATCCCAAGGGCATTCCGCTCTTAAACGATCCATAATGGCCACTAGTTCTAAAAAGTTTTTGGAAATATTTTCTTGAGACATAATTTGAAATATAAATTAAACTTATAAATTAAATAAGGAAAGAAATATAAATACTAACATTAATCCGGCCATTAAAATGGCTGTTAATATGTTCAAAATAGAAAACTTCAATACAGTTTTAGCTCTAGATTGATTAAAATGATTGCGCAATGCTTTATATAAATAATAGAACATTAAAATAGATGTAATAATTGCAGCTGCTCCAAAAGGGGGCCTTTTAAAAATAAACTCCGTAGAGAGATTCACGAGCTTTAAGGCAAATAAAATAATAAAAAACGCGCAGTAAATATGAATACTGAAAATTAAATGATCAACAAAGTAGTGATTTTTATTTCGGCGATACAATATCCACAAGAACAAGGCAAATAAAGGCAAGGAGATGTAGAGCATGCGGGAGAAATAGTGTTCAAACTGCTTAAAGATGGCCTCTTCAATTTTAAATACATCATTGTTATACTTATTATTTAATTCAATTGACTTTTTTATCAAGGAGGATACAAACCAATTATCTTTTTTAGCAGCAGGTAATTTTAATTGAGCGGAATCATAGGCCCCCATTGTTTTATAAGAGATAGTATCATCACCTATTTGAAAATTCATACCCCCTTCTTTTTTAAGATTAACTTTTTTTGGCTCAAGTTGTTTAAGATCTGCTTTTTTTGAGGCCACTGTATTTGGTAAAGCAGGTTTTGGCAATGGAGGATTTGGCAAAGCTATAACAGGAAGAGGCTTTGTCAGTTCTGGCCCTTTAACCTGTTCACCAGAAAAAATAAAGAAAAAGAATATCGCGGAGATAAATAAATACATTCTAATGGGATGAATGTAATTAGCTCTTTGGCCATCCATATATAATTGCGTGAGCTTTGCCGGCTTAAATAAAAGTAGCTTCAATGTTTTCCAAAGCTTCCCATCAAAATGCGTGAGGTCTTCAAAAAAATGCATAATCAAATGCCCAAAGCTTTCCTTCACTTCTACATTCTCCTGTCCACATTTATGACAAAATCTGCCCACGACGGTTTCACCGCAGTTCAAACAATTCTTTTCTTTTCTTTCTTGTAAATGGGACATAGGGTTAATGACTTGGCTCTAAGTTACACTTGACTGATGTACAAAAAAAATCCCTCTCGAAATAATCGAGAGGGATTGTGCCTCAGGCGGGAATCGAACCCGCACGGGCGTTGCGGCCCACAGGATTTTAAGTCCTGCGTGTCTACCAGTTCCACCACCAAGGCGTCTTCATCAGACTTAAAAAAAATCCCAGTCCGAAGAACGGGATTTTTGGAGCGAAAGACCGGGCTCGAACCGGCCACCCCGACCTTGGCAAGGTCGTGCTCTACCAAATGAGCTACTTTCGCTTGTATAAGAACTATTTTTAGGACTGCAAAAATAACGAAACAGCGCTCTTAAACAAATTTTTTTTCTTACTTATACTCAGGTTTGTACTGTGAGCTAGTTTGCACTTCTGGATTGGGTTTAACAAAACGGCTAGTGTAGAGTTTACTACAATTACCTAAAACCAATGCTAGTATAGCAAAAATAGACACATAGAAAAAGAATCGAGACGAACTTACCCAATTAGTGGCGATATCTTTCTCAGCTGTATTATCTTGTAAATCGTGTGACATATTGTTTATTTACGGATGCAAAAATAGTAACAAGTTCTTAATAATGAGCTAGTTTGGTCACTATTTTACTAAAATATTGCTTGTTTTTAATAAAGTATTGGAAAACCAAGGATCCGGGATAAACACCCTCTAGTGTTTCTAAGGCTTTTGGCGATGCAGTTCTTTTCAATTTACCTGATAAAACATAGCCCATAAAAGCAAAATGCGCTTTAGCAATGGCAAAAAAGAAGCTTGTATCACCACTTAATAAGCCCTTATAGGCTGAAATAGCATCTAAACTAAACCTAGCAGGCAATTTCCAAATAAGCGATGATAAAGGCAAATTCTTAGCAAGCATGATTAAGTTGTTTCTAAAGTTCAGAAACACTTTACGACCACCTCTTGGTAAGGTACCTGCTCCTACATGATAAACTGCCGCTTGAGGACATGCATAAATTTTATAGCCAGCTAATTGTAATCTCCAACATAAATCTATTTCTTCTTGATGTGCAAAGAAGCTTGCATCAAATCCATTCATGGCATGAAATAATGTAGAACGAATCATCATACAAGCACCGGTTGCCCAAAATATAGGCGCTTCAGTATCATACTGCTCATTATCTTTTTCACAAACATCAAATACGCGTCCTCTTGAAAAAGGATAACCCAACGCATCTATCCAACCTCCTGCTGCACCTGCATATTCAAATACTTCCTTATTATTAAAAGATAAAATTTTAGGCTGACAAGCCGCAATAGTTTTATCAGACTCTAATAAATTTACCATGGGCTGTATCCAATGAGGATCCACTGCCACATCTGAATTTAATAAAACATAATAATCGGCTTTTACTTTTTGCAAGGCCCAATTATAGCCACCAGCAAAACCTTCGTTCGTAGTATTCGAAATTATTTTAACCGAAGGGAATTTTTCTTTTACTAAAGAAATAGAATTATCGGAAGAACCATTGTCGGCCACCACTACTTCAAAATTTTCATATTGAGTAGATAAAACGGATGGCAAGAATTTTGTTAAATAACCGGCCCCGTTATAATTTAATATGACTATGGAGACTAGCGGTTTCAATGTAATTGTTTTTGCGAATGTAAGCCCAAAATATGGGAAATTGCTCTAAAAAAACTAACTTAGCCCTATGAACATGGGAAGTTTTTTACATAGAAACCTAGATTTACTTAATCATCCCTTGGGGTAGTTTAACTACCTCCTACTTTTTTGTATTCAAGCGAGAAGCATTTTTCGTTTTTCTCTCCATTTATTTACTTTCCAATAATTCAATTTATAGAAATGACTCATTCAACTATTAGTTCCAATGCTGCTAAATATTTAGCACTTGAGGAAAAATACGGCGCTCATAATTACCACCCACTTCCAGTAGTTCTTGAAAGAGGGGAAGGTGTTTATTTATACGATGTAGATGGAAAACAATACTTCGATTTTTTAAGTGGTTATTCTGCGGTGAACCAAGGGCATTGCCATCCGGCCATTATTGAAGCTTTACAAAAACAAGCTAGTAAACTCACATTAACTTCACGCGCTTTTCATAATAATTTATTGGGCGAGTATGAAAAGTATATCACCGAATATTTTGGATACGATAAAGTGCTTCCTATGAATACGGGTGTGGAAGGTGGAGAGACCGCTATTAAACTAGCGCGTCGTTGGGGCTACAATGTAAAAGGCATTGCTGAAAATAAAGCGAAAATAATTTTTGCCGAAGGTAATTTTTGGGGACGCACATTGGCTGCTATTTCATCTTCAACCGATCCTAGTAGCTTTAAAGGTTTTGGCCCTTATATGCCGGGCTTTGGTTTAGTGCCTTATAACAATTTAGTGGCTTTAGAAGAAGCTTTAAAAGATAATGAAGTGGCAGCATTTATGGTCGAGCCTATTCAAGGCGAAGCAGGTGTAGTGATTCCAGATGATGGCTATTTAAAAGCCGTACGTGATTTATGCGATAAGTACCATGTTTTATTTATTGCAGATGAAATTCAAACGGGATTAGCCAGAACAGGAAAAATGTTGGCCTGCGATCATGAAAATGTTAAACCCGATATTTTAATATTAGGAAAAGCATTGAGTGGTGGCACGCTTCCTATTTCTGCAGTACTAGCTAGCAATGAAATAATGATGCAAATTTTACCAGGCGAACATGGTTCTACTTATGGTGGAAACCCTTTGGCTTGCGCTGTGGCTATAAAGTCATTAGAAGTTCTAAAGTCGGAGAAGATGGCGGAGAATGCAGAAAAAATGGGAGCTAGATTAAGACAAGGATTAGCCAATTTAAATTCTCCCTTTAT
>CANCRC010000086.1 GCA_947380435.1 Chitinophagaceae bacterium | reverse complement strand
TGGTCTTGTAAATAATGCTGGAGAGAATGATAGCATAGGTTTGGAAAATGGCAACTATGAATTTTTTATGAAAAGTTTACATAAAAACTTAGTACACTATTATTTATTAGCACATCATGCACTACCCTATTTAAAAAAATCAAAAGGTAGTATAGTAAATATTAATTCAAAAACAGCAGAAACTGGACAAGGAGGTACTTCTGCTTATGCAGCTGCTAACGGAGGACGAAATGCGCTTACTAGAGAATGGGCCGTGGAATTGTTGCCCTATGGTATTCGTGTAAATGCAGTGGTTGTTGCTGAATGCTTTACACCATTATATGAAAAATGGTTACAAGCCTTACCTAATCCAGAAGAAAAGCTAAAGTCCATCAAAGCAAAAATTCCTTTAGGTCAAAGGTTTACTACCAAAGAAGAAATTGCCAATACAGTGGCCTTTCTGTTATCAGAAAAATCGAGCCACACCACTGGACAACTTATTCATGTAGATGGTGGTTATGTGCATTTAGATAGAGCCTTGTAATTAAAAATTAAATTGTAGTTTCGATTTTAATATAGCAGGAAATTTATTCAAAAGAAAGTTTTAGTGAGCGGTGGTTTTGATTTATTACATAGCGGGCATATCGCCTTTTTAAAGAGTGCTGCTAGTTATGGCGATTTATATGTTTGTATAGGATCCGATAAAACGGTGTATGATTTAAAAGGAAGATACCCAGTTATTACCCAAGACGAAAGAAAGTATATGATAGAGTCACTTGCTTGCGTGAAAGAATGTAAAATTAATAAGGGAAGTGGCCTACTCGATTTTTTAAGCGAACTAGAAGAAATTCAACCATCCGTTTTTGTGGTGAATGAAGATGGAAATACGCCTAGTAAAATTGAATTATGTAAAACAAAATATATTGAGCTTATTGTACTTGATAGAGTGCCCAGTGAAGGACTACCAGCAAGGTCTACCACTAGTTTAAGAACCAATTCAATTATTCCTTTTCGAATTGATTTAGCAGGAGGATGGTTAGACCAACCTTATGTCAATAAATTACATGCGGGCCCTGTTATTACTATATCTATTGAGCCCACCATTGAATTTAATAATAGAAGTGGTATGGCAAGTAGTACAAGAAATAAGGCCATTGAATTATGGAAAGCACAATTACCAGAAGGAGATCCTTTACAATTAAGTAAGGTTTTATTTAGTTATGAAAACCCTCCTGGTACAAAAGATGTAGCAGGTTCTCAAGATGCATTAGGTATTGTAATGCCATGTTTAAATTATTATCATTATGCTCAAGATAGTTATTGGCCTTCAGAAATAAAATCTATCGATGATGAATCTATATTGAGTTGGTTGGAAAATCATCTTTATTTAATTCCTTTAGATCCTCGAAATAGTAATTATGATGTGTTAGCTAATACTAGTATTACCGAAGAGGGTGCAAAAAAATTAGCAGATGCTGCTAATAATTGTTGGAATGCAATATTAAAAAAAGACTTGCATGCTTTTGGAACAGCTTTTCTAGCTTCCTTCCATGCACAAATTGCTATGTTCCCCAATATGCTTGATGAAAGCATAAAACCTATCATTGATAAATACGCTTCAAAAAGTATTGGCTATAAATTATCAGGTGCTGGTGGTGGTGGCTACTTAATATTGATAGCTGAAAAAGAGATTGAAAACGCCATTCAAATTAAGATTAGGCGTAAAAACCTAATGTAAGGGCCTAATAATTAGACTTTCAAAACCCCTCCAAATTGCCCTTTTTCGGGCAAAAAAGCCTAAAATCACTAAAAAAAGACCAAAAAATGGCAAATAATTGCCAAAATCAATAAAATTGGTTGTACTTTTATATTAGTTGCATAACTAACTATATGTCAAACAACCAATTCAAAAGAGGAGAGCTTTATAGTGTCGTAAATGGCATGGCTACTACCGCTGTCGCAAGACGATTACAAAAGAATTTTAGAAACGCAGGACTCGATATCACTATTGAGCAGTGGTCCATACTTTATCATTTATGGAAAGAAGATGGATTAAGCCAACTAGAATTAGGCAATAGAACTTTTAGAGATAAAGCAAGTACTACCCGACTCATTGATAATTTAGAAAAACAAGAATTAGTAGTGCGTGTAGCAAGTAAAGAAGATAGAAGAATTAATCTAGTGTACTTAACAGATATCGCGAAACCCTTACAACAAATTACATACGAGTTAGCGAATCAAACAATGAATGAAGCATTACTAGATATTTCAAAAGAAGAGATTGATATAGTGAAAAATGTTTTTCAAAGAGTGTATGATAATTTAACCAATAAAGATTTACTCTAAAGGACAAAAAATAATTACTATAAAAAGATTGACAATAAAAGATTAATTCAAAAAGACAAATTCAAAATAAATTAATAAAGGACTTTAAAATAAATTTTATGGAAACGACTAAAGCAGTTATTAAAGGCGGGGAATGGATCATCAAAGAAGTTAAAGCCGATGATATTTATATTCCCGAGCAATTTAATGAAGAGCAAAAGATGGTGCTTGATATGTGTAATCAATTTGTGGAAACAGAAGTATTACCCGTAATGGATAGAGTAGATAAATTAGAGCCAGGCTTAATGCCTAACCTACTTGAAAAAGCAGGCCAGCAGGGCTTATTAGGTATTACTGTACCTGAAGCCTATGGCGGATCTGGTAAAGATTTTGTGACCTCTGTTATTGTTGCAGAATATTTAGGCGGTGGTTATTCTTTCTCTGTAGCCAACGCTGCACATGCTGGTATTGGAACCTTACCTATTTTATATTTTGGTACAGAAGCGCAGAAACAAAAATATGTAACGAAGTTAGCCACAGGAGAGTACAAAGGTTCTTATGGTTTAACTGAACCGAATAGCGGTTCCGACGCCTTAAGTGCAAAGACTACAGCCACATTAACTGCCGATGGAAAACATTATCTTATCAATGGACAAAAATGTTGGATTACCAATGGTGGTTTTGCCGATGTATATACTGTGTTTGCTAAAATAGATGGCGAACAGTTTACTGCATTTATTATTGAAAGAGGTACCGAAGGTTTTACACAAGGACCAGAAGAACATAAGATGGGTATTAAAGGATCTTCCACTGTGCAATTATATTTTCAAGATTGTAAAGTACCCGTTGAAAATATCTTAGGTGAAATTGGTAAAGGACATATCATTGCTTTTAATATTTTAAATATTGGAAGATTAAAATTAGGTGCTGCTACTATTGGTGGTGCTAGAAGAGCATTAACAGAAACGGTTCAATATGCAAAAACAAGAGAGCAGTTTAAATTACCTATTGTAAAATTTGGAGCCATTCGTCATAAGTTAGCTGAAATGGCTATTCGTTTATGGGTAGGTGAAAGTGCACTTTACAGAGTTTCTAATAATATAGATGAGCAAGAACACTTATTACTTGCAGCTGGTAAAACTTTATCAGAATCACTTTTAGGCGCTGCGGAAGAATATGCTATTGAGTGTGCTATTTTAAAAGTATTTGGTAGCGAGGTATTAGATTATGTAGTAGATGAGGGCGTACAAGTTCATGGAGGAAATGGTTATAGCGATGAATATGCTATTTCAAAAGCTTACAGAGATAGTCGTATTAATAGAATTTACGAAGGAACCAATGAAATCAATAGACTCTTAACCGTAGACATGGTTTTAAAACGTGCCATGAAAGGTAAATTAGATTTAATGGGCCCTGCCATGGAAGTGCAAAAAGAATTAATGAGTGTACCCGATTTTAGTGGTGCAGAAGATGGACCATTTGCTAAAGAAAAGCAAGCTATTGCTAATTTTAAGAAATGTATTTTAATGGTAGCTGGTGCAGCAGTGCAAAAATTAATGATGACACTGAATAAAGAGCAAGAGATACTTATGAATATTGCCGATATGTCTATTATTACTTTTCATGCAGAGTCGGCTTTATTAAGAGTAGAAAAATTAGTAGCTATGCATGGTGAAGCTGCTGTAGCAGTGCAAGCCGATATTGCTCGCACTTATATTTATGATGCAGCCGATGCTATTAACAAAGCAGGTAAGGATGCACTAAATAGTTTTGCAGAAGGAGATGAACTACGTATGATGAATATTGGCCTTAAGCGTTTCACTAAAGTAGATTCATTTAATAGCAAAGAAGCCCGCAGAAGAATATGCGCGCAATTAGTAGCAGATGATGGCTATAAATTATAGAAGATTGTAGAATTAAAATAATAATTGGTAAGCATTCGAAAAAAGAGTCCCGTAGTTATCTACGGGACTCTTTTAATTATAGTAATAAATTATTTATAAAATAACATTTAAATAATCATTCAAATGCTTATAAAGCCTTTAATCTTATGCCTTCGTTGTTTTATACCCTAACTTCTCAGGGGTAATTGGTAAGTCTCTAACTCTTTTACCAGTGGCGTTATATACTGCATTGGCAACCGCTGCTGCAAATCCTATTAAGGCAATCTCTCCTATTCCTTTAGCACCAATTTCATTCATATTCACATCGGGCTTGTTCACAAACCATACATCGGTGGGAGGAATTTGAGAATGTAAAGGCACATGGTAAGCACCAAAACTTGCATTGGTTATTTGACCACTTGCATGATCGAATTCAACTTTCTCAGTAAGCGCCATACCAATACCTCCTACTACACCACCTATCATTTGGCTTCTCGCAGTTTTAGGACTAATAATTTTACCAGCATCTCCTGTAGTGACTACATTTAATATTTTAATACTGCCATTTGTAGGGTTCACTGCAAGTTTCACATAATGAGAGGAAAAAGAATTACTCGTAAATTTTAATTGAGCTGCTGTTTTACCATTAGAGGCAATTGTTAAATCTATTTTTTCTTGATTGGCTAATTTTAATAAAGCAGTAATATCAATTTTAGTATTGGCATTCGATTTAGAAATAACCATTTCATTTTTTACTTCCATAGCATCAGCTGTACTACCAGCAAATGCAGGTGCAAATTGAATGGCCATTTCTTTTAATTTTTGTTGCAAGGTTTTACAAGCTAAATCAACGGCAGAGCCCACTGTAGAAGTAGTGCCAGAGCCCCCTTGAGAAGGACCCGGAGGTAAATCAGAGTCGCCTAATTTGAATTTAATTTTTTGAATAGGCATTTGCATGGCATCAGATGCTATGATAGACATACTTGTCATCGTACCCGGACCCATATCACTCACCGCGCATTCTAATAATAATTTACCATCATTACTTAATACAATTCTTACCGAGGCAGCTCCTTTACCTGCACCAAATACACCCACCGACATACCATAACCAATTAACATGCCGTTTTCTTTTAAGCTACCCGGAACTGTAGGACGGTTTTTCCATCCAATTTTTTCCATGCCATAAGCATAACAGTCTTTAATATTAATATCAGAGAAGGGTAATTTATTTTCTGGATTAACCGCCGTAAAGTTTTTAATTCTTAACTGAATAGGATCCATTTTTAATTTATAAGAAAGCTCATCAATAGCACTCTCTAATGCAAAACATCCTGTTGCTTCCCCTGGACCACGCATCCAAATGGGCGTACTTACATCAAGTGGTAGTATGCTGTATTTAGTGTCTACATTCTCACAAGCATATAAAAATTTAGAAGCCTCTACAATACCTTCTCTAAAATCTTCATATTTTGAAGTATTGCTAATGGCTTCATGGCTAATGCCAATAAAATTTCCAGCAGCATCGGCACCAATGCCTACTTTCTGCCAAGACTGCGGACGATAACCCACCATGGTAAACATTTGAGGGCGGGTAAGTACTAATTTTACTGGTCTATTTATTTTTTTAGCAGCTATACAGGCAGCAGCAACATGTGGCCAACTTCTTAATCCACTTCCAAAACCACCTCCTACATTTTCTGCAATTACTCTTACATTTTTATCTGCTAAGCCAAAGGTTCTAGCCACAGTTGACTGTGTACTCTTAGGCCCCTGTGTTTTATCGTACAAAGTAATTTTATCATCGCCTTCCCAATAAGCAATGGTGGCAAATAGCTCCATGGCATTATGCACTTCAATAGGAATATTATATTCCGCTTCTACAAAATTAGGAAGCTCTTTATATTTTTTCTCTACCCCTCTTTTATAATTAATAGGAGATTTTAAATTAGCAGCATCTAATCTTGCTTTATCAAAATTGGTTTCAAACTTTTCAATTTCATATTCAGCTTTTACAAAACGAACAGCTGCATTTGCATTTTCAAAACTATCTGCTAGTACTAAAGCAATGGGTTGTCCAAAGAAGCGTACTTTATTATCATATAAAACTTTATACCCTCTCCACTCTGAAACATTTTTAGGTCTCTCTGCTGCAACAGGATTATATCCAGGCACAGCTGGGCAATTGGCATAATATATAATGTCTAGCACACCTGGCATAGTTAATGCCTTAGAGGTATCTAAATTTTTAATGCTGCCTTTGGCAATGGTACTAGTTACAAAAACTGCATAAGCCATATTAGGCAGGCTATGTTCTGCAGTATATTTTGCTTTACCGTTTACTTTATCGGCACCGTCTACGCGTTCGTCTTCGAGCAGTATTGTATTATTGATTGATTTCATAATGTTGAATTAAAACAATTAAATTTTAACACCCGTTTTAGCTACTTCTTCAATAGCATCTACAATGTTTTGATAAGCACCGCATCTGCAGATATTGGTATCCATATAAGTTTGAATACTTTTTCTATTTTTTGCATTGCCTTCTCTAACGCAAGCCACAGCCGACATAATTTGTCCACTTGTGCAATAGCCACATTGAAAAGCATCGTTCTTTAAGAAGGCTGCCTGCATGGGGTGTAGCTTCTCTCCATCACTTAAACCTTCAATGGTAGTAATTTTATTATTTTGATTATTCAAGGCTAATTGAATACAAGACTTTGTTCTTTTACCATTAATATGAATGGTGCATGCACCGCACTGTCCCATCTCACAACCTTTCTTGGTACCGGTATAGGCTAAGTCTTCTCTTAATAAATTAAGTAGGGTTGTTCTTGCATCAATTTCAAGATTCATTAATTTACCATTAATAGTAATAGCTAATTTTTCTTTAGCAATGGGCGTAGGTATTACCGAGTCCACAGCAAAAGCTTTTACTAAACTAGAGGGCGTTAAATATAATGCCGCAATGGATGCCGATTTTTTTAAAAAGCCCCTTCTGCCATCATGCGAAGTACAGGGTTTCATAAGCGTAGGTTTGATGTAATTTACTAACGAAATTTTAAACAATCTTCACATTACGAGAAAAACTTTCTTCCAAAGAAATTAAGGTTTCAGTTCGCTCAATTCCTTTAATTTTTTGCAGTTCATCATGTAGTACAAAACGAAGTTGTTGAATGTCTTTGCAAACAATTTCCACAAACATGCTATAATTACCCGTGGTATAATTCACACGCACTACTTGAGGAATATTTTTCAAGGCCAGGGCCACGGTATCATACATTGAACTTTTTTCCAAGTAAATACCAATAAAGGCAATGATATCATAGCCCAACACTTTTAAATCAACAGCTAAACGCTTGCCTTTCACAATGCCTAGCTCCTCTAGCTTTTTAATACGCACGTGAATGGTACCGCCCGATACAAAGAACTGCTTGCCTAAATCGGCATAGGAAACTTCAGCATCTTGCATCATAGCTTGAATAATTTGCAAATCCAGCTTGTCAAGGCTTTTGTCAATGTTCAATTTTGGGTTCATTTTAGGCTCCATATTTATATAGTTTTAAATAATATGGCAATTTATTAATAATTTTCTATATTTTAAAGAATATACTTAAAATATTTGCAAGATATAGGTCAATACTTTAGTTTTGATTTATCAAATGAGGGGAAATATTAGATAAACCACTCAAATGATAAGTTCTTAAATACTGTGGGGTGACGAAATTTAGGCATACGTACCTTCTTGTCTCGAAGGCGTGGATAACGGGATAAACGAAACATAGAGCCGTCTAGCAATAGGCGACCAGGGTAGACCACTCAACTTTGTGTTTTAGCTAACTGCCACATGGAGGTTCGATCCCTCCCCCTACAGCAACAAAAAGCTCCTATTACATTAATGATAATGTTGTAGGAGCTTTTTTTATTTTTTTCCAGTAGCTGCCCAAATAATGCCAGCAGTAATATGACTTAAAAAACTTGCATCGGAAAAGTCAGAAGGTACATGACCAAGATTGGTATAAAATGCACGGCCTCCTTCAAAATTATGATACCATGCAATTGGGTGAAAGGCACCCATGCCCTTTCCTGATACAGCTGCTCTTTGTGGATTAGCTGCCCAATCTGCTTTAGGGTTATAAGAATTTTCATCAACAGATAATATTGTTTTTAAATCCTTTACTTGATC
>CANCRC010000085.1 GCA_947380435.1 Chitinophagaceae bacterium | reverse complement strand
TTTTTAAGTTCCACTTTATTGATATCTCCAGCAATAGATAAAACACAATTATTAGGTACATAATAAGTTTTATAAAACTGAATGAACTCTTCTAATTTGGCAGCATTTAAATGATCCATGCTTCCAATAGGTGCCCATTTATAAGGATGTACTTTATAAGCTCTTTTAAGTATCTCCGTTAAGAAAGAACCATAAGGGCGGTTATCCATTCTTTGACGCTTTTCTTCTTTCACTACCTCGCGTTGTGTATTCACACCCACTTGTTCAATTTTGGCATGCATCATACGCTCACTCTCTAACCAAAGACCAAGGCCTACTTGGTTAGAAGGTAATAATTCATAATAAAAAGTACGGTCTTGAGAAGTATTGGCATTTAAAGCACCACCCGCATTGGTTACATACTTATCAAACTCTCCTCTTTTAATATTGTCGGTACCTTCAAATAATAAATGTTCAAAGAAATGCGCGAAACCAGTTCTTGCAGTGTCTTCATTTTTTGAACCTACATGATATAATGCCGTTACTGCCACCACAGGTGCAGAATGGTCTTCATGTAAAATAATTTTTAATCCATTCGGTAAAGTATATTTTTCAAATTGAATGGTTTGGCTTTTCGCCGGAGCTCCATTCAAGAAAAAAAGACTTGCCAACAGGATTGTTCCTAATTTTTGCATACTTAAAGTTTTAAATAAAATGTAATGAATATACCACCATAGCAATGGTTATATTATGTAATAAAAATACCAATATTTTAAATGGGTTTAGTTTCTAATATGTTAATTTCCAAAAATCATAAACTATTTTAATAATACCTGATTGGGCTCCGCAGTAGACGCGTTAAACCAAGTAATAGCAGGATCTCGCTTAAACCAGGTCATTTGGCGCTTTGCGTAATGACGGGTGTTTTGTTGAATGTTTTCAATCACTTTTTCCTTACTTATTTTGCCCTCAAAATAGTCCTTCCATTCACTATAACCTACTGTTTGTAGGGCATTTAAATGGGCATAAGCTTCTAAGCCTTTTACCTCTTTTTCCAAGCCCTCTTCGACCATATTAAGTACTCTAGTATTAATTCTCTCATACAATTCCTCTCTAGGTAATTCAAGGCCAATTTTCACAATTTTAAAAGGCCTCTCCACTGCTTTTTTATTTTGAAAACTTATAATGGAAGAACCAGTTCCTAGCATTACTTCTAAGGCGCGCATTAATCGCTGTGGGTTTTTTTGTTCGCCCTTCTCCCAGTACTGAGGATCTTTTACCGATACCTCTTTTTGCAACCACCTCATGCCTAATTTCTCATACTGTGCTATAATATTTTCTCGAATTTCAGCATCAATCGCAGGTATTAAATCAAGGCCTTCACAAAATGCTTTAATATATAAACCCGTTCCACCTACCAATACCACTGCATCTTTTGTACTAAATAAACTTTCTAGTTTTTCCATGGCCCAATTTTCATAAAAAGAGGCATTGATATTTTCATTAACAGAATGTGATGCAATAAAGTGATGAGGTACCGCTTTTAGCTCTTGACTACTTGGTCTCGCTACACCAATATTCATTTCCTTGTAACACTGACGGGCATCTGCTGAAATAATTTCGGTTTTTAATGCTTTAGCTAACGCAATAGCAAAGCTTGTTTTTCCTACAGCTGTAGGACCCACCACTATGTAAACGGTTTTAGACAAAATCTTGGACTAGTTTAAATTTGAAATAAATAACTAATGTGAAATTATAAAACTAAAAAGCTTCTCCTTCGAAAAACTCAGAACCAGACTCATTATCCTGATTATTATCTTCTTCTTGAGTATCGTCGTCATCGCTGTCAGAGCTGTCTTCAGCGTCATCACCATCATCGCCTCCATCATCAGCACCTTTCGTGTCTTCTTCTCCTTCTTCACCAAATCCATCAGCGCCCTCATTTAAATCATACTTCTCTTCAATGTCTGCAAACTTTTCACCTAGTAAACCCTTGGTGCCATATTGCATAGGACCTACTCCTTCAATACGAGACACTAATGGATATTCTAAATTCAAATCTGCATCGGCATTTTTTATAACCTGAATAAGCGCAATTAAAAAAGACCATGACTTTACAAAATCATATTCGTAAATAAAATGCTGATTGGTATCAATGATTTCAGTACTAATAGCAGTCTCTGCCATTAATAAAGGCGGCACCTTATAAGGTCGATCGTACACTTCTTTGCTTATCTCTCTTCCTCTTTGCCAAGTATCGTTGCTTCTATAAAAAGTAGCATCATGCTTTTGGTCAAATTCAAAGGCCTTTAAAATAATAAAATGTAAGTCTTGAAAATTTTGTGTGTGTTTTACCAAAACATCACGGTATATCGCATCATCCTCTTCCCAATAAACTCTAAATTTTAATACGGCCATTTTGGTATTTTGAAACGCTAAATTACTATTTTATTATAGGAAATAAGCCTAGTTTTTCTGCTTCTTTTAACATGAAGCCATAGGCTGCCTCATAATCATTGGGAATAACCCCATCTAATATAGCTTCCCTAATAGCGTCCTTTATTACACCTACTTGTTTTGAAGGGGTAATGGCAAATAAATCCATGATCATTTCTCCTGTAATAGGTGGTTGCCAATTTCTAATACTGTCTTTTTGCTCAACTTCAATTAATCTTTCTTTTACAAAGTCAAAGCCTTGTAAATAACGTTTCACTTTTACCTTATTCTTACTGGTAATATCGGCAGCACATAATAACATTAAGTTATCAATATCATCTCCTGCATCAAATAATAGTCTTCTAATGGCACTATCGGTGATTGTTTCCTTGGTTAATGAAATAGGACGCAAATGAAGGGCCACTAATTTTTGCACCATTTTCATTTTTTCATTCAATGGTAATTTCAATTGCGTAAAAATTTTAGGCACCATGCGTGCCCCCACTACTTCATGTCCATGAAAGGTCCAACCAAATCCCGTTTCAAACTTTTTAGTTTTAGGTTTTGCAATATCATGTAGTAAAGCGGCCCAACGAAGCCAGATGTCCTCACTAGTAGCTGCAACATTATCTAATACTTGCAAAGTATGTGAGAAGTTATCCTTATGTCCAATGCCATCAAGGGTTTCAGCACCTTCTAATTGTAATAGAACCGGGAATATATGTTTTAATAAGCCAGCTTCTTTTAATAAGTACCAACCTTTAGAAGGTACCGCCGTTTGCATTATTTTTTGTAGTTCATCGGTAATGCGTTCTTGCGAAACAATAGAAATACGGTCGGCCATTTTTTGAATAGCTGTGAAAGTTTCAGCAGTTATTTCAAAATTTAATTGCGTAGCGAAACGAATAGCGCGCATCATGCGAAGCGGATCGTCGTCAAAAGTTTTTTTTGGTGCTAATGGTGTTCTTAAAATTTTATTAGTCAAATCTTCTAAGCCTCCAAAAGGGTCAATTACTTTTCCAAAATCGTTTTCAATTAAAGAAATAGCTAAAGCGTTTACTGTGAAATCTCTTCTGTTTTGATCGTCCTCAATAGTACCCGGACTTACCGACGGCTTTCTACTTTCTCTAGCATAACTTTCTTTTCTAGCCCCTACAAATTCAATTTCAATACTATCTAGTTTCACCTGCGCAGTGCCAAATGTTTTAAATAAAGAAACTGGAGGCCTAGGTGTGAATTGATTAGCAAAAGCAGTTGCTAAAGCGAGGCCGTCGCCTATACATACAATATCTATATCCTTAGTGGGTCTATTCAAAATTTTATCACGCACGAAGCCGCCTACTGCAAATGCAGGTGTGTTCAATAAAGCAGCTTGCTTAGCCACTATATTGAATATAGATTCTTCTTCTTGTGTAAATTGAATTTGCATGGCTACAAAAGTACTAATGTTGGGCCATTTGTAGCAATGGGGCTATTAATTGGTTATTGGCGATGGTTTTGGCGCAATTAAAATGCCCTAAAGGACATTGTTTTTTACCATGTAAACCACAAGGGCGGCAGGCTAGTTTCTCTTGCGTTTCTACTATAAATGAATGGGTAGATAAAGGACCAAAGCCAAAGGCGGGAATGGTTGAACAATAAATGGCCACTACGGGTGCATTCATAGCAGAGCAAAAATGCAAGGGAGCAGAATCATTTACATAATTTAAGACTGCTTTTTGTTGCAAGGCAGCAGATGCTAGAAAACTTAATTCTCCACTTAGGTTTATTATTTTTTTAGATGTACTTGAAAGATTGGATGCACTTGAAATATTTGAACTATTTGATGTGTTTGAATTGGAGCTTGAAACTTCATCTATAATTCTATCCCCTAAATTTTTATCTCCAGGGCCTCCTAAAATATAAATAGTTCCATCAAAAGGCAAAGCCTGTATAAAACTAACCCAAGCGCTTATAGGAAATTGTTTAGTAAACCAAACAGAGGCAGGTGCAATACTAATATATTTTTCAGTTTGATATTTTTTTACTTTATCAAAATCGGATGCTGTTGGATATAATTTTGGCATGCAAAGTTTTAATGCCCCTATTGACTCTGTTAATTTATGATTTCTATTTACTTCATGCACTCCATTTTCAGTAACATCATGTTTCACAGAATGGGTAAATAAAAATGAAAAAGGGTTTTTATCAAAGCCAATGGTTCTAGTAGCCTTCGATAAAACTGTCCACAAACCAGTGGCAGCAAACCTTTGCAGATTTATTAGTAAATCATATTTCTTCGCTCTTATTTTTTGCAAGACTTGCAACCAGTGTAAATACTTATTCTCTTTTTTATTCCAAACAATAAGCTCCCCTAAAAAAGGGTGTTCATTAAATAAACTTTCATTTCCTTGTCTTACTATTATATCAATACTTGCTTGAGGATATTTTTCATGCAGGGTTTCTAAAAGTGCAGTCGCCAATACGACATCACCAATAAAGGCAGTTTGAATAAGCAGTATTTTTTGCATGGCAATAAATTAAGGACGAATAATAATTAAATTACCTGCTTCATCCCATTTGACAATGGAAGAGGGCATTTGTAAATTGGTTTCCTCCTGTCTATGCTTCACTACATACCCCACCCCTTCTTTTATATCCACGGAAATATCTGCAAAACATAAGGGCGTTGGATAGCCAGAAATATTGGCAGAAGTACTTACAATAGGTTTTCCAAAAGCCTTCATTAAATCTTTACAAAAAGCATCCTTGGTAATGCGAATGGCCACCGACGCATCTGCTGCCACTAAATTAGTTGCAAGGTTCATCGCCTTTTGATAAATAACAGTGGTGGGTTTATGTATACCTTTTATGTAATCGAATATTTGTAAGTTATTATCTGCCACATAGTGGGCAATTTGTGCTTCTTCCCCTAGTAGTACAATCATAGCCTTGGTGTCAACTCTTTTCTTTAAAGCAAATATTTTAGCCACTGCTTCTTCATTAGTAGCATCACATCCAATACCCCAAACCGTATCTGTGGGATATAATATAAGCCCTCCTTTTTGAAGTGTGCTTAAACAAACATGAATATCTTCTTCATAAACAAACATGTTGCAAATTAATCAATCCCCCTTAAATAAATTCAGCTTAGTTATTGTGTAAAACTAAGTAGGCATAAATAAGTGCTAGTTTGTAATTTTGTACAAAATGAAACAATGGAATTAAAAAACAAAATAGAAGCCGCTTTTGCTGATCGTAGTTTATTAAAAGAGGCTGAATATAGTAAGGTGGTGCATGAAGTGATTGAAGAAGTGGACAAAGGTCGTTTAAGAGTAGCCGAACCCATTGACGGAAAATGGGTAGTGAACGAATGGGTGAAACAAGCTATTCTATTATACTTTGGTATTCAACCTATGCAAACCTGGGAGCTTGCCCCTTTTGAGTTTCATGATAAAATGTTATTGAAATCGAACTATGCCGCATTAGGCGTGAGAGCTGTGCCACATGCGGTAGCAAGATATGGCGCTTATTTAGCTAAGAACGTGGTTTTAATGCCTAGTTATGTAAATATTGGGGCCTTTGTTGACGAAGGTACCATGGTAGATACTTGGGCAACTGTGGGCAGCTGTGCTCAAATTGGGAAAGGGGTGCATTTAAGTGGTGGCGTAGGTATTGGCGGTGTTTTAGAACCCTTACAAGCCAGCCCAGTAATTATTGAGGACGGCTGTTTTATTGGAAGTAGATGTATTGTGGTAGAAGGAGTACATGTTGAAAAAGAAGCAGTATTAGGTGCCAATGTGGTCTTAACCCAAAGCACTAAAATAATAGATGTGAGTGGCGCTAGCCCTATTGAATACAAAGGACGTGTACCCGCTAGAAGTGTTGTGATACCGGGTTCTTATAGAAAGTCCTTCCCTGCTGGCGATTATCAAGTTAGCTGCGCTTTAATCATTGGACAAAGAAAACCAAGCACCGATTTAAAGACCAGCCTGAATGATGCTTTACGTGACTTTAATGTAGCAGTCTAGTTCATTCATTAGCCTTTTAATTTTTAGACCCTATTTTTTCATAGAAAAATTTCTAAGGGACAGGAATTCCCTAAAAAAGTTTGGGGTGACCAGGACAAGTCCTAACCACCCCGATTATCCTTCCCCCAAAGGATAAAAAATTTTAAATAATTATATATTTAATATTTTATTAATATAAAATTATTCGTAATGTAAATATGCTATCATAATAGACTTCATTCCAAATAAATAGTAAACTAAGTGGTGAAAATAAAATTATTTGATTAAATAATTATAAAACAATTACTTACATATTTATAAATTATAAAATATATATAATTACAGATAAGTAAATTTCTTATTATATTTTTTCTATTATCTTAGCAATATGAAAATAGTTAGGATAATACTTAGTTTAAGTTTCATTATTTATTTTAATTCTTCTTTTGCACAAGAAAAAAAGGTGAATAACCCATTGCAAGAACAAGATCTTGCCTTGCTTGATATTATTACAGCAGATAGTATTAACCCCTTAAATATTCAGTTAAATAGTGACATATTTAATTTTGGCTTTGACACCAAAACATTCAAAGATATTGCCCTAGTTAAAAAGGGCAAAGATGTCTGGTTACAACCCTTAGGTACAGGTAGGTTATATAAGCTAGAAAAAAGTAAAAGCAACTATTCACTAATAAGAATTGATTCCACTATACATTCAGGTGTAAACTATAAAGCCTTTACCTTCCAACTAAATGACACCCTATTTCAATATGGTGGTGCAGGGTTTTGGAATATGAGAGGCATTATGACCTTTTTCAGTCCTAAAACACATGAGTGGGAAATATATCCAAGTAATACTATTGTCAATGGCTATGACGATTACACACATTTCATTAAATATAAACTAGATGTTGAAGCAAGTAAATTATACATTACTAAATCCCTAGCTTATGCCAATATGCCGAAGGATTTTTCTATCAATGATATTGATAGCTGTTACGAGTTTGACTTTCATAAAAATTCCTGGACGAACTTAGGTGCCACTAACCCTGAATTAATTAAAGTGCTACAAGCTTCTAATTATTATAATTTCAATTTTAATGGCCTACTTATTTTTCAAAATTACTTGGACTATTATTGGATTAATTTTAAGAAAAATGAATTTGGAAAAATAAAATCATCAACAAATAATTTGATGAAACAACCTTGGTTAAGTTTATATAGCACCAAGGAATCATACGAATCACTCCAATTTAATTTAGGAAGTACCGTTTACTTAATAAAAATAACAGCTGGTAAAAAACTCAGTTATGCAAGCTATAGTTTCGATGCCACAGAGATAGATCAAAGCACTGTTCAATATGTATACAAAGTGGAGAACCCTTTAGCCCATTTTTTCTTTAATAAAGTAATCCCTTACTTTACCCCCAGTGTTTCTATTACTATACTCATAGCATTTGGTATATTTTTCATTATTTATAGACAAAGAAAGAAAAGAGTGCCCAAAGAGGTGAATGCTAGATTGAATTATAATTTTTATCATTCACTCACTATTATTGAAAAAGAATTGATTCAAGTTTTGTATAAAAATCATCAAAAAGGAGAATCTATTTCAACCAAGGTGATTAATAAAATTATTGGGGTACAAAATAAGGATGTCTTAACTCAAAATAAAAGTAGAAGTGATCACTTTTTAAAAATTAATCAGAAGTATAAACTTTCTACACAACAGCAGTTGCCCTTAATTATTAAAACGAGAGACAGCCTAGACAAAAGACAGTATAACTATGGTTTAGAGCCTAGTTATCTAATATATTTAGAAAAGATGATTGAATCGGAGAAAACTATGTTTGACGAATAAGAAAAAATATTCGTATTATATAGAGATAAGCAATCAATAAATTATACAACGAGTAAACTACAGCCTCTTCTAGCACTTGCATCTAGCCTACCTAATACAGTAAAGCTACCGTCTTCAAAAACCTCTCCTATATCTTCCGTTGCAATAAAGCTGCAACTATATATATTGGCAAGGTCTATGATATGTAAAACTCCTCTTCCTGTTTCTTTAATACTTGTAGGGTCTTCCTCTTCTGCCACCATTACCTTCATCCAAGGTGGGCATTTAAACACCCCTTCTTTAATGGCATAGGCCTGACTTAATAA
>CANCRC010000084.1 GCA_947380435.1 Chitinophagaceae bacterium | reverse complement strand
GAAAGCTTGCTGGAGAAAAATCAAAAAAATGCAGAGGCTAATCTTTTTCTTTTTCAAGTGTATGCAGAAGCTAGGCAATATCAAAAATCAATTAATGCATTTGAAAAATTAATGCAAATAGACTCTAGTATTTTTCAACCTTATATTGTAAAATATGCATCGCAATTCGCCATTCTAGGAAACTACACAAAGGCAGCAGCAATTCTTCAAGAATTTCAAAATAAAAATTTAGTCCCCTCTTATTTAAAAAACAAAGCTGCTGAACTACTTGCTATTTGTAGTTTTGCTGCATCACATCCTATTCAAAAAGAAGTTAAGGTAGAGAACGCTGGAGATAGCATTAATACTGCTGATGCAGAATATTTCCCAAGCATTACCGTACAAGACAGTTTGTTTTTATTTATGCGACGTAGCAATTTTAAAAGAGAGGATTTTTATATAAGCACCCTTACAAAAAATATATTTTCTAAAGCCACTATTCTTCCTGACAATTTAAATATTGCAGAAAAAAAGGGAAGTATGAGTTTAAGTCAGGATTTAAATACTTTATACTATGCTGCAGACTATAATGAGCAAGGCTTTGGTAGATATGATATTTATAAAGTGACCAAAACTGCAAAGGGCTGGTCTGAACCTAAAAATGTTGGTAAAAATATAAACTCCGATTATTGGGACAGTGCCCCTAGCATTGCACCCGACGGACAAGCCTTGTATTTTTGTAGCAATAGGCCTGGTGGATATGGCGGCATTGATATTTATGTTGTTTATAAAAATGAGAAAGGTTTTTGGGAAGAGGCCATCAATATGGGACCCACTATTAATACAGCGGGGGATGAACAAGCCCCTTTTATACATGCCGATAATAAAACTTTATACTTTAGTTCCAATGGCTGGCCAGGTTTTGGTGGTGCCGACTTATTTGTATCTAGAAAAAAAATAGAGGGTAATTGGTCAAGCCCCATAAATTTAGGTTACCCTATTAATACTTTCGACAATGAAGGAAGTATAGCAGTGGCAGGTAATGGCATAGAGGGCTACATTGCAAGCGATAGAGCTGATAGCAGAGGTGGTTTAGATATTTATAAAGTAACACTAGCGCAAAATACTAGACCCCATAAAACTTTTTATATAAAAGGATTCATAGTAGATGCCGAAAGTAAAAAACCACTTGCTGGCGAAGTTGTTTTATCAAACCCTGCTGAAGAAAATAGCACTATGCAAATACAAGTAGATAGTAATGGTTATTTTATTTTAGGACTTCCTTATTTAGATAGCATTGGCATTAGCGTAAATAGTAAAGGCCATGAATTTGCAAGCACCCTATTATCCTTAGACAATATAAATAATTTAGCAAGTAAAACGCTTGAATTTAGCTTAGCACCTATTGTAAAAACATTTACAAAGAATTTCAACAATATATTTTTCGATATTAATTTAGCTACGCTTGATAAAAAATCGTTTATAGAATTAGATGCGCTGGTTACCTATTTGGTAACAAGTGCTAATGCAACTATTCTTATTGAAGGGCATACCGATAACAAAGGAGATAGTGCACAAAACTTATTGCTGTCTTCAAAAAGAGCAGGCGCCATTGCAAGCTATTTAATTAAAAAAGGTATTGTAGCAAACCGAATTTCCACCAAGGGCCTGGGCGATACCAAGCCAATGGCTAACAATACTACCGAAGAGGGCCGTGCAAAAAATAGACGCACTAGCTTTACCATTACTATTCCATAATATGCGATCAATTCCGTAATCTAAATTTTATTAGATAGTCTAAGATTAGATCAACCTTTAATTATTATACTCCATAATTTACAAGGTATAAATACGCTGTTTTAGCATTCTTATAATGCAGAAGTTTGGGGCATGTCTGAAGAAATTTTATATACCATTGCCTTTACCATGCTCCCTGGCTTGAATGATATGCAAAGAAAAAATATTTTTGAAAAATATGGATCGGCCCTGGCTATCTATAAAGAAAGGGACAAACAAAGTTTTGCATTCCCCCATTTAAATCTTCTACAAAAAAATACTTTATTAGCAGCTTGGCCTTTAAAAGAAGCCGCCTCTGAATTAAATTTTATTACAAAACATAATATTCAATGCATTAGTTTAAAAGACAAGCGCTATCCTATACGTTTATTACACTGCGACGACCCTCCTACATTATTATATGTAAAAGGTAGCGATGCATTGAATTTACCTTTTTTACTAAGTGTAGTAGGCAGTAGGCAACATACTGTACAAGTATATAGAGTTTTAAAAGAATTAATGGAAGGGCTTGCACATTTAAACATTGGAATAATTAGTGGTATGGCTTTAGGCGTAGATGGCATTGCACATCAAATAGCATTAGAAAATAAAATTCCTACCTGGGGTGTGCTTGCACATGGTCTTGATCAAATTTATCCTATTGAACATAGAAAGCTAGCCATTGACATGATGCAAAATGGCGGGCTCATTACTGAATCAAGAAAAGAAAGTATTATACTTCCCTACTGCTTTCCAAAAAGAAATAGAATTGTGGCCGGAATAAGCGACGCCACTTTGGTAGTTGAAACGGCCTTAAAAGGGGGTAGTATGATAACGGCTAATTTAGCCTTTGACTATAATAGAGAAGTTTTTGCCGTGCCAGGTAAAATTCACGATTCAAAAAGCAAAGGTTGCCTAGCCTTGATTAAAAGAAATAAAGCACATTTATACCACGATGTTCAAAGCCTCTTGGAGGACATGTCCTGGCCTCAAGTAGAGATTATTTCCCCCTCCAAACAACTAGTATTAGGTTTTTCTGGCGATACAAAACGGGTTTTAGAGCATATACAACTGCATGGGCCCCTACATAGAGAAGAAATAGCTAATCAATTAAAAATCAATGCTAGCAAGCTTTCAAGCCTGGTTTTAGAGCTAGAAATAAAAGGAGAAATACAGCTTTTAGCAGGCAATAGGTATGCCAGGCTCTAAAAAAAGGATTTTGCCTAAATAAGCCAAGGCCCTATCTTTGCCTATGGCAACAAGAAATACTACAAACAACTCCCGCATTTTTGGTAAAGGCTTGACATTTGACGATGTATTGTTAATGCCCGCTTACTCTGAAATACTTCCTTCTGAAGTAAAAATTCACACGCAACTTACCAAGAACATTCAACTACATGTTCCTATTTTATCTTCTGCAATGGATACGGTTACAGAAGCACAATTAGCTATTGCTTTAGCACGCGAAGGGGGCATTGGTATTTTACACAAAAACATGAGTATTGAAAGACAAGCTGAACAAGTGCGTAAAGTAAAACGTAGCGAAAGTGGAATGATTGTTGACCCTATTACTTTAGAAGTAACCGCTACTATTGGAGATGCCTTAAAATTAATGAAGGAAAATAAAATTGGTGGTATTCCTATTGTTGATAAAACGAATAAACTAGTTGGTATTTTAACCAATCGTGATTTACGTTTTGAAACCGATCGTAAAAGAAAGGTAAGTGAAGTAATGACTAAAGAAAATTTAGTCATTGCACCAGAAGGAACCGATTTAAGAAAAGCAGAAAAAATTCTTCGTCAATATAAAATTGAAAAATTACCTGTAGTTAATAAACAAGGAAAATTAATTGGCTTAATTACCTATCGCGATATTTTACAATTAAGCGCTTTCCCCAATGCAGTAAAAGATAAAATTGGTCGCTTATTAGTAGGCGCTGCCTTAGGTATTACCAAGGATTTATTAGAGCGTGCTGCTGCTTTACAAAGCGTAGGCGTAGATATAGTTTCATTAGATAGTGCACATGGTCATAGCAAAGGTGTCATTGAAGCATTAAAATTATTAAAGAAAACCTATAAGAACTTACCAGTCATTGCAGGTAATGTAGCCACAGCCCAAGGCGCGCTCGCCATGGCGAATGCAGGTGCCGATGCTGTGAAAGTAGGTATTGGACCAGGCTCTATTTGTACCACAAGAATTGTAGCAGGTGCAGGTGTACCTCAACTAACTGCTATTATGGAAGCTGCTAAAGCATTGAAAGGAAAGAATATTCCAATTATTGCCGATGGCGGTATTCGTTATACAGGCGATATGGTAAAAGCATTAGCTGCAGGCGCGAACTGCGTAATGATGGGTAGCATATTTGCAGGTACTGAAGAAAGTCCAGGAGAAACTATTATATATGAAGGCCGTAAGTTTAAAGGATACCGTGGTATGGGAAGTATTGGTGCCATGAGCCAAGGAAGTGGGGATAGATATTTTCAAGAAAATGAATCTGATTCAAAAAAATATGTTCCAGAAGGAATTGAAGGTCGAGTTGCTTACAAAGGAAACTTACATGAAATTGTTTATCAGTTTGTAGGCGGACTAAAAGCAGGTATGGGTTATTGCGGTGCTAAAAATGTAAAAGATTTACAAAATGCAACATTTGTTCAAATAACCAATGCCGGCATGAGAGAAAGTCATACACACGATGTAGAAGTTACTAGAGAAGCCCCTAACTATAGTAAGAAATAAATAACGCTTTATACACTGGGCCTTGAAAAAATATATTTTTCTTTTTTTACTATTCGCTTCTTGCATTTTAAATATGCAGGCAATGGGGCAAGAAGCAATGAAACAAGATACGAGCGCCTTCAAGCCCCGTATTCAATTCAGTATTATTACCTGTGATGCAGGAGAAGATATTTACACTATTTGGGGACATACTGCAGTAAGAGTAGTGGACAGCGTGAATAAAACCGATATTGTTTTTAATTACGGCACTTTTAATTTTAATGAGCCCAATTTTATAGCCAAATTTATTAAAGGCGACTTACTTTATTTTGTTTCCGTTAATAATTACAGCGACTTTTTAAATGAATATCAATTCGAAAAAAGAAATGTATACGAGCAAGTGTTAAAGTTAAGCACTGCAGAAAAAATAAAATGGTACACGGCCCTTCAAGTAAATATGATAGGTAATAACCGTTTTTATTTATATAATTTTATTTCCGACAACTGTACTACGCGTGTAAAAGACGGCCTATTTAAAAATAGTAATTTCCAAGCTACTTCGCTTCCTATAAAATCTTACCGTTCGGAAGTAGTAAGCGCCCCTTATAAACAAGGGCTTCCCTGGATTGGCCTAGGCATAGATTTATTATTAGGAGCTTATTCCGATCAAAAACCAAGCGACAACCAAGCAGGTTTTTTGCCTTTTTTATTGCACGAACAAATAGCCACTACTGGTCGTCTAGTAGTTAAAGAAAATATTGTAACCTACGCTAGCGAAAAGCCAGTAAGCAGTAATAGTCCTTTATATATTTTAATAGCTTTATTATTATTTTACGCATTCTGTTCGAAATGGAATAGCCTTATTACACAGCGCATAGCTAAAGTATTAGATCTTGTTCTTTTAGTTTCATTTACTGTAGGGGGTAGTTTAATGGTGTATATGAGCTTAATTTCAAAACACAGTGCTTGTTACCAGAACTATAATTTAATGTGGATGCACCCTTTATATATTATAGCCCTCCTATTTTATTTTATTCCTTCAAAAGCCATTGGACAAATAGGTATGCTATTCTTAGCATCCACTATAGGCTTAATAATAACAAGCTACTGGCTTCCACAACATTTTTCTATAGAAGTATGGAGCTTGATAGCCATTGCAGCACTGCTTAATTACCGCTTGGTAGAAAAGGGACGTATTAATGCATTATTCAAAAAATAAAAAATCATTCAAAGAGAAACTCATTAAAGAAAAAACTATTTCACATAATTTATTTCAAACAACTCTTTCAAACAATTCATTTAAAATAATAACATGTCAAAAATAATACTCATTACAGGCGCTAGTTCAGGTTTCGGAAAAGCCATTGCAGAAAAATTTGCAGCATGTGGCTGGAACTTAATTTTAACAGCACGCAGAAAAGATAAGTTAGAAGCAGTAGCGACCGCAATTGAACAAAAGTATAAAGTGAAAACTTTGGCATTAATTTTTGATGTACAAAATAAAGAAGCCGTATTTCAACAAATTGGTGGTTTGCCTAGCGAATGGCAGGCCATTGACTTACTAGTAAACAATGCAGGCCTAGCCTTGGGAAGAGACTCTTTTGAAAATGCAAACATAGAAGACTGGGAAACTATGATTGATACCAATGTAAAAGGCTTATTATATACTTCCAAAGCAACCCTTCCCTACTTAATTAAAAACCAAGGCCATATTATTAACATTGGTAGCACAGCAGGTAAAGAAGTTTACAAAGATGGTAATGTGTATTGCGCAACTAAACATGCAGTAGATGCCATTAGTAAGGCACAAAGAATTGACCTACTACAATATAAAATAAAAGTAACTGCAATTCATCCGGGTGCAGTGGATACCGATTTTTCTTTAATAAGATTTAAAGGAGATGCTACTAAAGCGGCTGCTGTTTATGCTGGCTACGAACCTTTAAAAGCAGAAGACATTGCCGAAACCGCATGGTATGTGGCCAATGTTCCTAAGCATGTTTGTATTAATGATATAGTAATGACCTGCGTTGCCCAAGGAAATTCATTTACTATACACAAGGACGCTTAAATAATATTGTGATTATATTTTTAGTAAGCTTAAAGAAAGTTTATCCGAAATCTATTTCTGTATTGTCTCCAATATTCAAAGTACGGCTTAAGCCTTTCACAGCAGCGTCACTTCCAATTAATGAATTATCTAAAACCACTTCATCAAGTGTGGTATAAGAACCTATAATACTTTCTTTCACCACCGAACTTTTAATAGAGGTATTATTTCCAATAGTTACATGCGGACCAATAATAGAATTTTCTATTACACAACCCTCTGCAATACTTACAGGTGCTATAATAATACTATTAGGATAAGCTTCAGCTGCCACTATTAAGCCCCCTGTTTTTTTAAGTAGTACCGCATTGGCTTCTAATAAATTTTCTTTCTTACCGCAATCATACCAATGTTTCACTTTAAAGCCTTTGAATTGAACTCCTTTTTTTATCATGCAGTCAATAGCATCGGTTAAATTATATTCTCCATTCGATTTTATATCATCGGTAAATAATTGTTGAAAGCATTCAAATAAAATAGCCGACTCTTTTATTTTATATAAACCAACTAATGCATTATTCGATTTTGGAATAGCTGGTTTTTCTACAGCATGTTCGACAAAATATTCTTCATTCATTTCCACTACGCCAAACTGTCTTGGGTCATCTACTTTTTTTACACCCAACATACTATAAGGGCTGTCCATTACTTCCTTAAGATCAAATTCACAAATAGTATCGCCTAAAGAAATAAACACTTCATCATTACCTACAATGGCTTTTGTTAATTCAATAGCATGTGCGGTTCCTAGTCTATCATTCTGATACACAAAATGAGTGGTTAAATTTGGATACGTTGTATTTACATAGTCCTGAATTTTTTCACCTAAATAACCTACAATAAAAATAAATTCTGTGATGCCCGCTTCTTTTAATTGATCTACAATAAAACTAAGTATGGTTTTACCTGCAATAGGTATTAGCGCTTTAGGCTGTGTGTAAGTATGAGGGCGGAGTTTTGCGCCTGCTCCAGCAACGGGAATAATAGCCTTCATTGTTTACTTTTTAGGGGGAGATAAAAGTAGCAAATAACTGTTAGTAATAGTACAAATTTGGGCCTCAATTGGTCAATTTTGAGCAAAGCACTTGAAAATGTGGATATTAGGCACCCAAGTGTTGAAACTTGGGCTTTGACTAGGCTAATTAATGAATTAATTTTGCAAAATAGAACAGTTAAAATAAAGAAATATGCAAAGAGATACCCTTGTTTTTGACATCATCCGCCAAGAATTAGAACGCCAAAGAAGAGGCATTGAATTAATAGCTTCTGAAAATTTTACCAGCTTACAAGTAATGCAAGCCATGGGTGGTGTAATGACTAATAAATATGCTGAAGGTTATCCAGGCCGTCGTTATTACGGTGGTTGTGAAATTGTTGACAAAACGGAAACATTAGCCATTGATAGACTAAAAGAAGTTTTTGGACTTGAATATGCAAACGTACAACCACATAGTGGAGCCCAAGCCAATGCTGCAGTGATGCTTGCTATTTTACAGCCAGGTGATGCTATTTTAGGTTTGGATTTAAGTATGGGCGGTCACTTAACACATGGAAGTGCTGTGAATTTTTCTGGTAAAACCTATAAGCCTCATTTTTATGGTGTGGTAAAAGAAACAGGGTTGATTGATTATGAAATGTTAGAAAGCCAAGCAAGAGCGCAGAAGCCTAAATTAATTATTTGTGGCGCCAGTGCTTATAGCCGTGATATAGATTATGCACGTATTAGAAAAGTAGCAGACGAAGTAGGTGCTTTTGTTTTAGCCGATATTGCACACCCTGCAGGATTAATTGCGAAAGGTTTATTAAGCTCTCCATTTAATCATTGTCATTTTGTAACTTCTACTACACATAAAACTTTACGCGGACCACGTGGTGGCGTTATTATGATGGCGAAAGATGGTGAGAATACTTTAGGTTTAAAAGATATGAAAGGAAATTTAAGATTATGGTCCAATATTATTGACATGGCTGTATTCCCTGGTACACAAGGTGGTCCATTAGAACATGTGATTGCTGCTAAAGCCATTGCCTTTGGAGAAATTTTATCAGATGAATTTATGATTTACCAAAAGCAAGTACAAACCAATGCGAAAGCCATGGCTGCTGCATTTGTTGCAAAAGGTTATGAAATTATTAGTGGCGGTACCGATAATCATTTAATGTTAATTGATTTACGTAATAAAAATATTAGTGGTAAAAAAGCTGAGCAAGTTTTAGGACATGCCGATATTACTGCCAATAAGAACATGGTACCTTACGACGATAAATCGGCCTTTGTTACTTCAGGTATTCGTTTTGGTGTGGCTGCTATTACTACACGAGGTATGACTGAAACACATATTCCATTTGTAGTAGAAGC